>CAZBLY010000005.1:0-7795 GCA_964493265.1 Candidatus Woesearchaeota archaeon | reverse complement strand
AGAATGTCAAAGAAGTTAATTTTATGGCGTGATAATCAAAGAGTTAGAAAAGAATTAGTTGATATGTTAGATGAAATCATTAGATTAGATACAAACATTAAGATTAGGGCAACAGGAGCAATTAAGACAAGAAGAAATGTAAAAAAACCTTATTTTATTGTTCATAAAGGTTATGATTCTATAAGAAAAGCATTTAAAATAACTGCTGAACTTCCAGATGAATCTCAAAGTTTCTTTATTTCTTGCAATCCAAATAAGGTTTTCTATATAAAAAAATATATTGAGGAAAATTTTACTGAAGAAGCCATTAAACAAAAATGAGAAAACCAACAAAAACAATTAGCGGCGTAACTCCTCTGGCAGTTGTTATTAAACCAAGAAAATGTCCCCACGGAACTTGTTTGTATTGCCCTTCTCTTGATGTTCCACAATCATATACTCCAAAAAGTCCTGCAATTATGCGTGCTATGTTATTAAATTATGATCCTTACAAACAAGTTCTAGCTAGATTAAAAGCCTTTCAAGCTATGGGGCATCCAACAGACAAAATTGAGCTTATAATTTTAGGAGGAACGTTTACAGCTTATCCAGTAGATTACCAATATAATTTTATTAAATTGTGTTTTGATGCTCTTAATGGAAAAAAATCAAAAAATCTGAAGCAAGCTAAAAAGTTAAATGAAAAAGCAAAGCATAGATGTATAGCTTTATGTATAGAAACAAGGCCTGATTTTTGTTCTGACTCTGACATAAAAAGAATGTTAGAATTTGGATGTACGAGGGTTGAGATAGGTGTTCAGGCTATTGATGATAAAATTTATAGGAAAATTAATAGAGGTCATACTGTTAAAGATGTTATAGATGCAACTAGAAGATTGAAAAATGCTGGATTTAAGGTTGGTTATCACATAATGCCTGGTTTGCCTGGCTCGAATTTTAAAAAAGATATTGAGATGTTTAAAGAATTGTTTTTAAATCCTGATTTCAAGCCAGACCAACTTAAAATTTATCCTACACAGGTCATTAAAGGAGCTGAACTTGTAAATTTATACAAAGAAGGAAAATATAAACCCTATACAAAAGAACAACTGATTAAACTTCTTATAAAATTTAAACAAATTGTTCCTCGTTATTGCAGAATTATGAGGATTATGAGAGAGATTCCTCCCGATTTTTTAGTGGCAGGAACAATAAGAATTGATTTAAGAAAAGTTGTTCATAGTGAAATGATAGATCAAGGAGTATTTTGTAAATGTATTCGTTGTCGTGAGATTGGATTTGCATTATTAAAAAAGAAGAATATTAAAAAGAAATTAAAATTGAATAGAATAGAATATAAAGCATCTGAAGGAAAAGAATTTTTTATTGAAGTTATAAATGAAGATGACATAATTTTTGGTCTTGTTCGATTGAGAATTCCTAACAATAGCAAAACTCTGATTCTTAGAGAACTTCATGTCTATGGCCCTACTTTAGAGATAGGCAAGAGAGATAAAGGAAAGACCCAGCACACTGGTTTAGGAAAATGGCTTATGGATGAAGCTGAGAAGATTGCTAAAAAAGAGAAATGCAAAAAGATTAAGGTGATCTCTGGCGTTGGGGTTCGCCCCTATTATTATAAACTAGGCTATAAATTAGAAGGACCTTATATGGTTAAGTATCTTAGTTAATTTTTCTTTCTTTTTTCAGTTTCTTTAAGAAATATTTTACATTTGGTGCTAGCTTATAGTTTTTATATTTTGAATCTATCCATAAAATTTCTTTTGTATGCTTGCCTTTCTTTGGTTTTTGTCCTTTTTTTAATTTTGAAAGCCAATGTATTAACACAACAGGAATTTTTTCTCCTGTATGTGGTTTTTTCCATAACATAATTGGTTCAAGTTCCTTAATGATTTCAATATCGCATTTTATTTCTTGTTTTGTTTCTATTTTACATGTTTCTTTTAGGCTTTTATTCTTGAATATTGAACCGCCCGGAAATTTTAAGAAAGGATCTTTATCATCGAGAACTACCAGCATTTTTTTATTCTTGATTATTATAGGTCCAGATGCAATAACTGACTTAATAATTCCAAGTTGCTTTGCCATTTTTTAAACCTCAATAATCTTGCCTTTTCTTCCAACATTTATGACTTTTGTCCTGCCAATTTTTTCTTCAATTCCTTCAGCTTCATGAACATGGGAGCATATTGCAATATCTGGTTGGAATTTTTTAATGGCTCTTCTAACTCCTGTACTTCCTGGAACAAAAGAACTTAATTTTGCCATCAGTGTTTTTGAAGGATGAACATGGGTAACCATAATTTTCTTTTTAACATCTTTTATTTTATTGAAACCTTTTTTAAGAGTATTAAAAATTTCATTTTCACTTAATTGAAATAAACCTATGTTTGCACCGCCAGCCCCGAAAATTCCAATATCATGAGAAGAATCTTTAAATTCTAAACCTTTACCATGGAGATTTGTAACTTTTGGACCATATAATTTGGTTAAAAAATTTGCTGTAGCTAAAGTTTCATGGTTTCCTGGAATGAGAAGGACATCTAATTTTCTCTTGGCAAAGGGCCCTACAAGATAATCAATACTAGATTCAGCAAAGGTAATATCTCCGGATAAAATAACAAGATCAACTTTTTCTTTTTTTGCTTTCTTTGCTAATTTTGAAGCTTGCCTTGAATCGCCATGTAAATCACCTATTGCAAGAATTTTGAGATGTTTTTTCTTTTCTATTTTTTCAACTTTACTTTTCTTTTTAGATTTTTTCTTTTTTGAATTCTTGATTTTTTTAATTTTTCTAGGCATAATAAAAAGAAGTTAATTGAATTTAAAAATCTTGGCTTGAAATGTTCTTTATTTGTTTGATTGAATGAGCTGTTTTTTGAAATTCCTTTTTATCAACTAAATCCTTATCATTGGTCAAACAATTTTTATAATTAATAAATTGTTCTTCCTTATTTTCATCAATATTGTAGGCAGACCTATGTAAATGAGAACCTGTGGAATGCCCTGTATTACCCATATAACCTATTAATTCACCAACATCCACTTTTTGTCCTTTTTTAACTATAATTTTTGAAAAATGAGCATCCAATATATAAAATCCAGAATTTGTTTTTGTAATCACACATTTTCCATAACCTCCATTATTGCCTGCAAATTTTACTATTCCGCTTCTTCCAGCGTATATTGGGGGTCTTGCTTTGCCATCCATTCTTATAAAATCATATGCTTTATGAATTCTTTTTCCTCCGCCACCCATTGATCTTGTAGAATAAAATGTGCTTGTTATTTTATAATTTCCATCTTCGCCAAAAGGATTATAAATTAAATTACTTGAAACAATAGCAAGTTTTGTAGAATTAGCTAAATTTTCAAGATTTTTATTATTTTTATTTCCAAGTATTTTTCCTATAGTAATACTATCTTTTTTAGGTTTAGGAAAATTTAAACCAAAATTGCTATAAAGGGTGTTTTCATCAATCAAAGCACCATCAAGACTTTGAATTTTATTTTGAAGCCATTCTGTTCTATTATTATTAATTTCTTGATTGATTTTTTTCTGTAATTGATATTCTAAAAAACAAGGAATTAAAGTTAATAATGTAAAAAATGTTGCTGCCGTTGGAATTAAAATTTTTCTTGCAATATTTGTTTTTTTCTTCTTTTTCGATTTTATAATAGACTCTGGATTTTTTATTATGTGATCAAAATAAATTGATTGAAAATTTGTATTTATGTTGGGAGAAATAAGATGATTATAATAAGTGATTATTCTTTTTTTGTCTTGGATTCTTTTCTCAATTTCTTTAGGAGACAAACCTTTAGTTATATAATCTTCTCTATCTAATGCTATAATTCTATTTATCAAACTGCTTGGCATGAAATATTGAAGAAAAGGAGATATTTAAAATTTACTAATGATGTAATTTAAAAATAGTAACAGACTTAGAATAGGAAAAAATTCTAAAACAAATTAAAAATAAAAAAATAAAAAAAAGAAAAATAAAAAATTATCTGAAAAGTTTAACTATATCTTTGTTTATTGCAAGTAAATAAATGATTCCTCCATTTATTACTAAAGGCACGATACCAACTCCTGCAATTATTGACGGTATACTGCCTAATAAACCCAAGGCTGCAATTACTATCATAACAATTCTTGCCCAATTTTTATGTTTCCATAGGTTTAGAGCCACTATAAATGTAAAGATCCCATAAACAATCACTAAAATGGCTGCTATTATGATAAAAGTTCCTACTAAAAAACTTCCAAGTATTTCTCCGCCAAAATATGATGTAATTCCTGAAAGAAAGGTTCCTCCAAAAAGCATAATAATTCCTGCAAGAGCTGCAAATGCTGCTCCAATGTATCCGAGAATAGCAATAATTTTTACCCACACTTCTGCTGTAGATTTTTTCATTATTTTTTTACCTCCTTTCATTTCTTTTTATGTTTTTTTGTATTTTTATTCTTTTTGATTTCAATTTTCTTGAAACCACAATATTTTTGTAGAACATCAGGGATTTTAATTGAACCGTCTTTTTGTTGGTAATTTTCAACAATTGCAATAAAAATTCTACCTAAGCCTAAAGCTGTTCCATTTAATGTATGCACAAAACTTCTTTTTCCTTTTTCTGAATAATATATTTTGGCTCTTCTTGCTTGATAATCTAAACAATTGGAGCATGAGCTAATTTCTAACCACCCTGTTTTAGAAGAAAATACATCAATATCATAAGTTATACTACTTTGTGTTGCTATGTCCCAAGCTGGAAGTAATTTAATTTTAAAGGGTAATTTTAGTAATTTTAGAATTTGTGAAGCATCTTTAATCATTTTTTGCAATTCTTTATTACTTTCACTTGGTTTGGTTATTTTAAACAATTCAACCTCATCAAATTGGTGTGTTCTTATAATTCCTTTTGTTGCTCCTTTTTCTGTTCTAAAGCTAGGTATGTAAGCTGTTAAATTAATTGGTAATTTTGTAAGTGTTTTTCCAGAATATAAATTCAGCAAACCGGTTTCTTCTGTTGGACTTAAATAAAAACCATCTTGGGTAAGATACATACTTTCTTTAAATTTTGGCAGATGTCCGGAATTAATCAGGGCTTTTTTATTTAAAAGAACTGGAAGCAGAATCTCTTTATAACCATTTTTTTTTGCCATATCAAGACAAAAATTAATTAGAGCTCTTTGTAATATTGCTCCCTCACCTTTTAGAGCATAAAATCCTTCTCCAGACATTTTTATTGCAGAATCAAAATCAATTAAATCAAAAGTTTTAGCAAGCTCTAAATAATCTTTTTGCCATTTTTCTTTTTTTGTTTTTCCATAAGTAGAAATTATTTTTTCCTTTTTTGGCAAATTAGGGGCTATAAGATTAGGAAATTGTAGAGACATTTCATATATTTTTTTCTCTACTGTTTTTATTTTATTTTCTATTTTTGTAATGCTATCTGATATTTTTTTTGCTTCTTGTTTAAATTTTTTAATATCTTTTTTTTGTTTTACTGCTTTACTTATTTCAAGAGAAATAATATTTCTTTTATGTCTTAGTTCATCTAATTCTTTTTTATTTTTTTTCCAATCTTTTCTTATTTTTATAAAATTAGAGAATTCTTTAATTAATTCAGATCTTCCTCTTTCTTTTAGAGTTTTTTTAATCACCCCTGGTTTTTCTTCTACAAACTTAATATCAAGCATAAAACTCAAAGTAATCGAGGATTTTTAAAACTTTTCTTCTTAATAAATTTCTATCCCCTCGGCAGTTTTTTTAATGAAAATTTTGTAAGGGGTTTCAGAAGGTTGTAATGATATTAATTCAGAATTGATATCTGTTTCATAATTTAAAGTCAAAGTTATATTAAATTTGCCTTGTTTTTCTTTTGTAAGCGCGGTGATTCTTCCAATTTTAATAGGGGTTTCTGGCTCACTATATTTATAAGAAGCATCTTCAAGATTCCACTCTATTTTATTTTCATTAGAATCAATTGTAAGGATTCCTCTCTTGATTTGTAAATTGAGTGATCTTATATTTCCTTCTGCTGAATTATCAACTTCAATTATTTTTTGATCAAGTTCATTTAAAATATTAATAGTTTGATCTATTGTAGCTTTATCTCTTGTTGATTTAATTCTTGGTTGTACAGCTGCTATAACAATTCCAAGAATAGCCAAGCTAATTAAAATATAAAGAACTGTAGAAACCCAAACCATTCCTTGTTTTTTCATTTTATTACTTAAACAACACATTCACTTATTGCTGTTTGGGATGTTATTTCACAAGTTTTTTCTGTTTCTCCACTTCCAACTATTGGGGCTATTGCAATTGAAGTAATTATGTCATCTGTAATTCCTAATTGTTCAAATGTAATTGTATAGAAATTTTCTTCGTGTGGATTTTCTGGGATTAATAAACTTAAGTCTGCATCTATTTTTTTAGTAACTGTTTTTTCATTAGTAATTACTTTCAAAATTATGTCTCTTAGTTCAAAATCTTCTGAACCACGACTTACTCTTACATATAAATTGGTATTGTCATAACAACTTTCTGCAGCTACTATCTCAACTATTGCATTATAGCATAGTTCTGTATCTTGCATTTGTTTTTGAACAAATGGAACTACAAAAGCAACAACTAAAGCCACTACAACAATTGTAATCACTATCAATAAAACTGTAGCAATAACAGGTTCAATTCCTTTTTTATTTTTCATCTTTTGTTTTATTTACCTCTTTTTATGTTTTTTAATTTATGAGCATGAAATTGTTTGAGCTTGATCTTCACAAACATATTCTTCTTGTGAATTTGTTTTTGTTGTACCAAGCAACACAGGAATAGCTTTTATTTGTTCACCAGAATCACAACCAACATTACTATTTGTAGCGGTTGTGCCCTGAGTTATTTCACCCATTTTTAATTTAAATTCAGTTTTAGTTCCACTTACAATATAAATATTAACATCATATAGTGGAACATCTCCCATATTAACTATTTGTAATTGAGGATTATTATAAGCCATATCAAAACTAATTTCCCTACACATTAATTCTATTGCAGTTCCTTGTTTTGTGATAGCTTCTTTTTGAAAACCACGGAGCCACATAAAAATAAGAAGGAAAAGGATAATTGCAACCACTATAAGAAGTACGGTTGCTATTAAAGGTGAAATTCCTTTTTTATCTCTTTTCATTATATTTATTTATTGATTTTTTAGTTTAAATATTTGTTTATTTTTATTCACAACCCTCTACATTTAGACTTGCAATTGCATTTTCACATAATGTTGCATAAGTTTCTCCTAATTTATATGGAATAACTACTATTTTAGTTATTTGATCATATTCAGAATAATCAAATTCCTTAGAAACTTCACCATCAGGAGGAAAACAAGGATCAAATTCGCATCTCACACAATTTGGTCTTGACATACATTCAGAACTTATTTCTGCAAAATCTTCTAAAAATTCTGTATTGTCAGTTGAAATTTTAATAAAAACACCATCAACATTATGCAGACCGCGATTTTTAATTGTTATACTAAGAATTTTTTCATTCATGTCACATTCATAATTTTCAATAACAATATTAGTTCCTTCTGGGCAGCCTTCTTCTGGAAGTGGTTTTTCTGCATATTGTTTTAAGAAGATGTATGTAGTTGCTGATAAAGCTATAGCAAGTGTAATAAGCAAGACATAAGATATTAAGATACTTATCCCTTTTTTATTCTTTTTTCTTTTATTCACAAATATATTCTTCACCATCTTTTTCTATTAAAGCGACAAACCAAAAGC
>CAZBLY010000004.1:0-34660 GCA_964493265.1 Candidatus Woesearchaeota archaeon | reverse complement strand
TGGATATGTTGCTCCAAAACTAATTTTTTGAGTATAGTCAAAATCATCACCATCGTCAGCTCTAAATGTTCCATCTGCTAACATTGTTGGTAATTCTGAATCATCAAAACCACCAGTTTCAACACTAGCGAAAGTTTCATTTAAATTAAGCTTATTGTTACTAGCTTCAATTTTTTCAGCTTCACCAGAAATAGTGTCTGTTCCTTCTGAAGTTGTACTAAGAGAAGTTGCAATGTCTACAGCTCCAATATTATCTACTGATGCTGCGTTTTCACCAACAACTACTGCTGTAGTATCAAAATAACCTTTCCAGTTAGCTAAATCTTGAGCAAAAGCCATAGGCATAGTTATTCCAATCATGGCTGTTACTACGATAGGTACAATCTTTTTCAAGATTCTCATTCTTATTTTTTTTAAACCTCCTTTCACTCCTTTTCTAATTTGGCCAGCATTTTTGCTGTTAAATCAATCAAGCAGCTAGATTAAGAACAAAAAAAGTTGTTTTAGCTAAACCAGTCAGTCCTAAAACAAGAGCTAAGAACTGTATACAATTCAACCAAAAAACATATTTTATATCCATTTTCTTCTACTTTTTTAGTGATTGATTTGGCCTTCCATAGTTTAGTTTAACACTAATTATTTTGTGTATCTAAACCACGAGTCGCGACCCTTTTTTAGAAAGGATCACTGGCCAGTTTTTGTAATACATAAAGCATTACATAAAAACAACTTATTTTTGCTTTTTAAACATTTCGTCAATACAACTTTTTGTATATGTTCTTTTCATTTTTGTTTATAAATGTTATGTTCTTATTTAATAATTAATACAGATTTGAGGAAAAGAGGTTTTTTTAAAAATGGGGGATATTTTTAAACATATATGTAATAAAAAAACTAGCATACTAGAACAATAATATTTAAATATATGTTTTGATTTTCCTTTTTAGAACATTTATCGTCTATTTTTTTATCATATAACAGAAACAAAAAAACTAAAAAAATGCCTAAAAAGAAAAAAAACAAGGAAAAAACTAAAAAAATCTTAATTAGACTGACTTCAAGCAAGGATTCTGAGCATGAAGCAAAGAACTTCTTTTTAACTGTTCTTAAAGCTAAATGGCCTAGAAAATATCAACATCCAGGATTCACAGCTAGACTCTTTAGACAGGTATTAAGTAATGAAAAAGCCAGAATTTTGCATGTTTTAAAAACCAAAAAGAAGAAAATTAAGTCTATTTATGGATTAGCTAAAGAATTAAACAGGGATTTTAAAGCTGTGAGACAAGATATTAAACTTCTTGAACATTTTGGATTTGTTCGTTTAATTCCTGAAAATAAAAATGGAAAAAAGAGATTAAAACCTGTTTTAGCTGTTAAAAAAATTGAAATCACAATAGATCTTTAATCAATTGAACAATTAATTGAATAATATTTAACTAATCTACTAAGTTGAATAATAAAAAGTTAATTCAACTATAATATCTTCAGAACTTGCACTTAAACTTGGAATAGGTATAGAAGAAAGAAAATAATTGCCTTCAAACTGGCCATTTTCTATTGCAATTAGTTGTTCAGGATTAGTTATATTTAAAACATAACCATGGACAGATGCTTGTGCTAATTCTGATTCTGTTCCAAGAAATTCTTTAAGCATTAATTTAAATTCATCTTCAACTAAATCACACATATAAATTTCTTGATTCTCACATTGCCTAGTTGGATAATTATTACATTCTCTAAGAAGTTGTCTAATACTAAGATCTTCGGCATTCATCTTGCAGTTTGTTGTATAACTTAACATTGCTTGTAATAAATCATTTAATTCATTGCTTTTAGGCTCAATTATTTCGCTAGATCTTCGTAAGGAGAAAGCAAAAAAAACTATTCCAATAATCATGACAATCAAGACAATAATGACAAAGCCAAAAACTTCTTCCTGGGCTTTTTTATTTTTACTTTGTTTTTTGCTTTTTATTTTTATCATTTTTTGCTTTTATTAAGGCATGTTTGTTGTAATTCTTATTTTAGCTACAACACATTTTAAATTTCCAGTTGTTTCTTCACATAAAGGAATATAAGTTGCATAAGTTTCAGTTGATTCACCTGGTTCTTGGGTATAAATTAGATAACTCTGGCCTTTAGGATAGACTTCATCTATTGTGATTTTTGAAATTTGAGCTGCTTGCCATATTTTAGTATATTTTTTTCGAATATTCCCCCCTTTATTAAAAACATCTACTTTATCTTTGTCAATACAAGCTATTTCTGATGCTGAACTAAATGAGGATGAGCATCTTAGTTCAGGAAGAGAGGCTACAACACTTAACATTGTTATTGTTCTTGCTTCTCTAACTTGGGTGACTGATTCTTGTAATTGCGAATATTGAAAACGGGCAAAAAATAAGAAAAGTAAGGCAACAAGAAATACTACAGCAAGAAGTACAAAAGCCATTTCTTGAATTTTAACTTGAGCTTTTTTATTTTTCCTTTTCATTTTTCTTTTCTTCTCTATTTTTTATTTTTATTGCTTTTGTATTTTAAAACAAAGTACAATAATTGCTATTTGCTCTTCCTAAAGCATCAGCCTCTTTTTGCAAATTTTCTATTGATGTGGCTGAAATAAATTTATTTGGATCAGCAATCTGGCTTGATATTTCTTTTATATTTTGAAGATTATAATTTATACTGCAGCCTTTTTGCAGTAAACTGAGAGATTTTTCCTCATAAATTAAAGCTTGTGTATTTAATCTTGAAGCAAGTCTTTTTAAATTACAATCATAGATTAATTTGTCTGAAAAAATTCCAGCATACATTAAAGCATCTCCAGTATAATAGATAGTTCCATCATCTTTTTCAATTTTTGAATCATAAACAACCACATCACAATTTCCTCCTTCAAAACAAACTGTTATGGCATTTTCCTCGCAATTTATTTTCTTTGTTTCAGTTTTTATGGTTTCAATTTCAAGTCTTTCAACCTCATTTTTGATTTTAAAAGGAGCATCAACAAAACAATATTCTTGATCAGCTGGCCAAAAGATTATGATGTCAGAAACTCTCCAAGGCATTTCAAATGGTTTGCTTAAAGCATTAATTTTTTTAGCTTTAAAAGGCTGTTCAAAATAAAGATATTTGTTGTAAAGATTTCTTTGTATCCCCGCTTCATTTTTTTCCATAAGAGTTATTGTATTTTTTCCAAGCATCTCCATTGATGTGGAAGTAGAACATTCAATTATTATTTCATATTCTTTAGGCAGTTCTAATTGCTTATAGGTTGTTGCACCCATAGAACCAAGATAAGAAAAAGGATCTGTAATTATATCTAAAAATTGGGTTTCAACTGTTGTTTGTTCATGTCTTTGTTGAAGTAAGAATGTTCCAGCAAAATAAAAAGCTAAAAATAGAATTAAGGCCCCAACAATCACAGCAAAAATCCATGCAAATTGAAATTGTGCTTTCTTCATTTTAATTTTTTTGTTATTTATTATCTAACTTTTATTAAAAGTTAAGATTTAATTTAAGGGGATTGTATTTTAACAAAAGAAGAACCACTTTCTTTTATAATTTTCAGGGTAATTTTTCCATTTTCAACAGGAATACAAAAAGTTTTTTCTATAAATAAACATTCTTTCTGGCCACATTTAATATGCCAGGCTGATTTTACATTATATTTTTCAGCTATTCCGGGTGGCCATAGAAACATATTATCAGATGCTGAGCCATAAATTCCTGCTTCTCGACAAAAATCAGGCGGAATAATCCCTTGTTGTATACCGCATCTGCTCATATTAACAAAACAAACATATTCAAATTTCCTACTTAGGGGAAAAGTTTTTGTTTTAGATGCAGCTTCTTTTTGCCAAACTGATCTTATTTCATCCTGAAGATCCCCATTTTCTGATGCAAATAATAGAATATTAGCTTGTTCTGCTTGATTCATAATATTTCTTATAACCCAAAATCCTACAAATAAGGCAATAGCAACAAGAATCAGGGAAAAAATGAACATAAAAGGCATACCCATTATCTGCCCTTTTTTATTTTTGCTTCTATTAATTATTTTTCCCCCTTTTTTCATATTTTTTTCAATGCTTTTTCTCTTATAAAGTTTTTCCTTAGAAACCTTTATAAATGTCCTATTTTTTATTAGAGGAACGAAAAAGAAAAGAAATAAAACATTATTTGATTTTTTAAAATGGAAATGGAAATGCAACATAAAGTTATGGGATATGACAGAGCAACAACCATGTTCAGTCCTGATGGAAGAATTCTTCAGGTTGAATATGCTGAAAAAACTGTCAGACTTGGATCAGCTAGTATTGGAATAACATGTTCTGATGGTGTACTTATTGTTTCTGATAAAAGACTTGAAGACCCATTATTATTACCTGAAGCAAGTATAAAAATATGGGAAGTTGATGAACATATTATTGCAACTGCTGCAGGTGTTTTGAGTGATGCTAGGATTCTTCTTGAACATTCTCAAGTAATTGCTCAACAGCATAGAGTTACTTATGATCAGCCAATTGATACTGAATCTGTTATTAAAGATATAGCTAATATCCAACAATCAGCTACCCAATATGCTGGCACTAGACCCTTTGGTATAGCTGTAATGTTAATTGGGATCAATAGAGATGATAAATGCAAGCTTTATGTTAGTGATGTTACAGGAAATTATTTGGGATATAAAGCAAGTGCAATTGGTGAAAATGATGAAAAAATAAAAGATTTACTTCAGGTAGGATATAAAGAAAATAATAATATAGAACAAGGGATTAAATTAGCATTAAATATTTTTAAAAAAGTTCTTGGAAAGAACTTTGATATTAAACGTTTTGAAGCAGCTTTTGTCAATAAAGATAATAAAAAAGTTAAAAGATTTTATAGTGATCAATTATCTAAATATACTAAATAAAACAAATAAAATTATTAAATTATAAATTAAAATTATTAAATAGGTTCTAAATCTAAAATGGTTAATGTTGTGGCAAGAATAAAAATTAAGGGAAAGAATTTTGAGATAATGGTTGATTGTGATAAGGCTATTGAGCTTAAAAAGAAAAAAGATATTAATGCAGCCAGTATGAGAGATGTTTTAGCCATAGATGGTGTTTTTAGTGATTATAAAAAAGGATTAAAAGTTTCAGATTCTGATTTTAAAAATGCATTTGGAACAGAAGATATTAATGAAATTGCCGTAAAAATTATAAAAGAAGGTGAAATTGTTTTGCCACAAGAATATAGAGATAAACAAAGAGAAGCCAAATTTAAACAAGTAGTTGATTTTCTTGTTAAAAATTGTATTGATCCTAGAACTAAGGCACCTTATACAGCTGAAAGAATAACTAATGCAATTAAAGAAGCTGGAGCAAAAATTGATGAAAAAAGAAAAGCAGATGAACAAGCCCTATTAATAATGAAACAAATTGAAAAAATAATTCCAATAAGAATTGAAACAATTAAATTAAAAATAATTATTCCAGCAGCTCATACAGGAAGAATTTATGGATTATTACAAAATTTTAATAAATTAAAAGAAGAATGGTTAAGTGACGGTTCTTTATCATATGTAATTAATTTGCCAGCTGGAATGCAATTAGAATTTTATGATAAGTTAAATGCTGTAACCCACGGTTCGGCAGTAACAGAGGAAATTAAGGAATAAAAAGGAAAAATAAAAACAAAAAATGGAAAAAGAAATTAAAAAGAAAACAAAACTAAAAAAGGAAGAAAAGAAAACAGAAAAAGAAGAAAAGAAAGAAGAAATTAAAAAAGGAACAGAAGAAAAAGAAATAAAAATTGAAAGAAAGAAAAGAGAAATAGTTGTTCCTGGTGAAGTTGTTGCAACAGGCACTGAATTCCTTCCAAGCGAAGGAACAACAAGAGATGGTAAGGATATTTTAGCTACACGTTTTGGACTTCTTGAGAAAGCGGCTAAACTGGTTAAAGTTATTCCTTTAAGCGGTGTTTTTATTCCTAGAATTGGAAATACAGTTATAGGTCAAATTAATGATATTAGTTTTAATGGATGGATGATTGGCATAAGGGCTCCAAAAGACGCTTTTTTAAGTGTTGCCGACTGTGCTGGTTATATCAATAAAAAAGACCTTTCTGAACATTATGGTATTAAAGATATGATTATAACAAAAATTAAATCAATTAAATCAAGAGGAATTGATCTTACAATGAAAGAAAGAGGTTTGCGAAAACTCGAAGGGGGAATGACTATTGAAATCAATCCAACCAGAGTGCCAAGAATTATTGGAAGGGCAGGAAGTATGGTTAATACTATTAAAACAGAAACAGGTTGTAGTATAGTGGTTGGCCAGAATGGAATAATCTGGATAAAAGGTAAAAATGTTGAAGATGAACTTCTTGCAAAAAAAGCAATTGATCTTATAGTTGAAAAACCTTTTATTGAAGGCCTCACAGATAAAGTTAAAGAATTTTTACAAAAACAAAAAAGCAAAAAATAAAAACAAAATACTAAAATAAAAACAAATTAAAATAAAAAATAAGAAAATAAAAAAACAGACCAAAATAAAAATAAAATGGCATACAAAAGACCGGATAAGAGAGAATATGATGAATTAAGAAAGATACAAGCAAAAGTTGGCGTAATAAAGAGGGCTGATGGTTCTGCAATGTTTGCTTTTGGTAATTCAAAAGCTATAGTGGCTGTTTATGGCCCTAGAAAATTACATCCTCAACATCTGCAAGATCCAGAAAAATGTCTTTTAAGATGTTATTATGATTTAGCTTCTTTTAGTGTTACAGAAAGAAAAAGACCTGGACCTTCTAGAAGAAGCACAGAAGTTTCTTATGTTACAGCCAATGCTCTTAAATCTGTAATAGATCTTGAACGATTTCCTAGTTCTGTAATTGATGTTTATATTATAATTATTGAAGCTGATGCGTCAACAAGATGTGCTGGAATTAATGCAGCATCAATGGCCTTAGCCCATGCTGGAATACCTATGAAAGAATTAGTTTCTTCGGTTTCAATAGGTAAGATTGGAGATGCTATTGTAGCGGACCTTTCAAAAGCAGAGGAAGATTATACAATAAAAAAAGATGGAAAAGAAATTAAGTCAGCTACAGACATTCCTCTTGCATTTTTATCACGCTCAGAAAAAATAAGTTTAATGCAATTAGATGGAAAAGCAACTGCCAAAGATCTTAAAGAAGCAATGGCTCTTGGCAAAAAAGTATGCAAAAAAATTACTGAGACTCAAAAAAAAGCTCTTAAAAAAATTAAAGACGAATAAATAAAATGGAAATAAAAGATAAAAAAATAGAAATGGAAAGAATTATTCCAAATGATTTATATGAAAAAGCAATTGATCCAGAAATACGATTAGAAGAAATAGCTTTGAAAGTCAGTAAAATAAAATATATTGGAATCTTCTCAAATAAATATAAAAAATAAAATAAATATAAAAAATGAAGATATCAGAATTAACAAAAAAAAGAATAGAAGAATTAATTAGAGAAGACAAAAGAATGGATGGTCGTAAACCTCTTGAATTTAGAGATGTTTCACTAGAATTTGGAATTTCAAAAAAAGCCGAAGGTTCTGCTAGAATTAAATTAGGTGATACTGAAGTGGTTGTTGGTGTAAAACTTAATGTTGGTGAACCTTACACAGACTCGCCAGATAGTGGATCTATGATGGTAACAGTTGAAATGTGGCCTTTAGCTTCAGAAAAATTTGATATGGGCCCTCCTGATATTCGGGCTATTGAACTTGCAAGACTTGTAGATAGGGGTATTAGGGAGAGTGAATTTATTGATTTTAAAAAATTATGTGTTAAAAAAGGAGAAGTTGTCTGGACTGTTTTTATTGATATTTTTCCTTTAAATGATGATGGTAATTTAATAGATGCTAGCGCTATTGCAGCTGCAGCAGCTCTAAAGACTGCTGTTTTTCCTGTAATAAAAGGTGATAAAGTTCAATTTGGGGAATTAACAACAAAAAAACTTCCTTTAAAAAACATACCTATTGCCCTTACATTTTATAAAGTGGATAATAAAATCCTTTTAGATCCAACTCCTGAAGAGGAAGAAGCAAGTAAGGCAAGAGTAACTGTTACAATGACTTTTGATAAGGAAGTGTTTATTCATGCTATGCAAAAAGCCGGAGATGAGCCTTTAGATGAACAAGAAATTTCAAAAATTCTAGATATTGCTGTTAAAGAAGGTAAAAAATTGTTTGATAAAGTAGTTAAACAAATAAAATAAAACAAACAAAAAATAAAACAAATTAAAAGATTAAAAATGGAACAGCAAATTAAAATTTTAGATTCTGATCCTTGGAATTTATTAGGAAAAAAAATAAGATCAAAACATTGTAAAGATGAAAGTGCTGAAATAACTACTTACGACCATACAGGTTTTATTGAAGCAAGATGTGGTTGTGGTTGCCTTTATGTTCATAATGAAGGGGTTAGTGAGAGAATATTAAATGAAAGAGAAAATAAATCTATAACAAATTTACTTAATATAATTGCTGATGATTAAATATTAAAATGGCTGAAAAATTTAATCCAGAACAATATACAAAATATGAGAAAGCTAGGATTTTAGGAGCTAGAGCCCTACAAATTAGTGCAAATGCCCCAATTCTTCTGAAAATGGATAAAGAACAATTAGAAGATCTTAATTATGATCCTATTAAAATTGCAGAACTTGAATTTGAAGAAGGAATCTTGCCTATTACAGTTAAAAGACCTCTTCCTAAAAAGATTGAAAGAAAAGCCATGCTTCAAGATAAAAAAGAAGAAGAAATGTTAGAAAAAATCGAAGCAATAAAAGTTACAGAAGAAAAACCAAAAGAAGAAAAAAATAAAGAAAAAGAAAAGAACAAGAAAGAAGATAAAGAAGAGAAAAAAGAATCAAAGAAAGAATCAGATGAAGAAAAAAAGAAAGAAAAAACAGAAAAAACAGAAAAAACAGAAAAAACAGAAATTGGAATGAGTGAAGAATCTATAGCCAAGGAAATTGAAGAAGCAGAAGCTGAAATGGAAGAATTTAAATAATATTGAATAGTAAAACTTTTTATATTCTTAATTCTAAAAAAAATTATGCAACTTGCTAATCTTAGTGCAAGAAAGATTTTAAATTCAAGAAAAGAGGAGACAATCGCTGTAGTCGCTGAAGTCAAAGGCATTAAAGGCAAGATAGAAACAAGTGCGCCAAGCGGAAAATCTAAAGGCCAGTGTGAAGTTAGGGCTTTTTCTAATAAAGGAATAGATTTTAGCATTACTTTTTTGAATGCCCTTGGCAAAAAACTTGTGGATGAAAAAATAAAATTTGAAACTTTTAATGATCTTGAGAGAATAGAAAATTTTGTTCGAAAATATGATCAAAGTAAAGACTTAAAATTTATTGGGGGAAATACTTTATATGTTGTTGAAGCAGCTATTTTGAAGGCTTTGGCATTGTCTCAAGAACAAGATTTATGGAAATTTTTATTATATGATAAAAAACAAAAACAAAAACCAATTATGCCAAAACCTTTAGGAAATTGTATTGGCGGGGGATTACATATTAAACAACCATTTAAAACAGATTTTCAAGAATTTTTATTATTGCCAAAAACAAAATATTTTTTTGATTCTTATTTTATTAATCTTCAAGCTTATAAAGAAGCTAAAAATTTGCTTAAAGAAAAAGATAAACAATGGCGAGGAAATTTAACAGATGAAAGTGCTCTAGCTACAACATTAGATAATGAATCTGTTCTGGCTTTGTTACAAGAGGTTAAACAAAAAATTAAAGACAAATTTGGTATAGATATTGGTATTGGATTAGATATGGCCACCTCTTCATTATGGTCTGGAAAAACTTACAAATATCAAAATTATAATTCAAGTAAAAAGAAAAAAACCTTTACCAAAGAAGAGCATATTTCTTATGTTTCAAAGATTATTAAAAAGAATTCTCTTATTTATGTTGAAGATCCAATGTATGAAAAAGATTTTGATGGTTTTGTTCGATTAAGAAAAAAAATTAATAATTCTTCTGTTTTAATTTGTGGCGATGATCTTACATGCACACATCTTGATAGATTAGATAGAGCAATAAAAAGCAGAGCAATTAATGCCATTATAGTCAAACCAAATCAAATTGGCTCATTAATAGAGACAAAAAAAGTTGTTGATCTTGCAAAAAAACATAATATCACGACAATAATAAGTCATCGTTCTGGCGAAACAATGGATAATACAATAGCACATCTTGCAGTTGGTTGGCAAATCCCAATAATCAAGACCGGAATTTTAGGGAAGGAAAGATTAGCTAAGTTAAATGAATTATTGAGAATAGAGAGAAGTATTGGAACGAAAAGTTAATCAGATAATTTTTGAATATTTTCTATCTCTTTAATTCTTTTTTCTGCAGGAATAGCTTTTGAAAATAAATTCCAGAAAATTTTTTGGAGCCAGCTAATCCAGTCTTTGTCATAAATATTATAAAAAATCCATAATTTCTTTTTATTTTCCTTTTTCCTTTTTTGTTCTGTATATCTAATTTCTTTAAAACGAGCAATTTTCTTATCAATTATAAAAGCTCTAAGAGGTTGTTGAGCATGTCTTATTTCAATAAATTCTTTTCCTAATTTATTATTAAGTGAGAGAAATTTTTGTATGTCCTCTAGGTTGTCTACATCGACCCCGCTAAGTATTTTAATTGAAATATTCTTTTTTCCCAAATTTTCTAGAATTTTAAATATATTAACGTTTTTTTGAACAATATTTGCCCAAGAAAGATTGCCTGAAAAAATCAAGAGTTGTTTTTCTGTTCCCATAAAAAGATTTGGAAGGTCTTTATTAAATGCTGTTTTGGATTCATATTCTTGTTCTTCAAGAAAAGCAGATTTCTTTTTCGAAGAAACGTGCTGCCAAATATCAAAAGGGCTAAAATCTCTTTTGCTTTTTCCTGTTTTGATTTTTTCAAAAAGCTCTTCTTGAAATGCGCCACTATGGATTTGTTCAATATTTGCCCAATAAACAACCTTTAAAGCACCCCTAGTTCCTTTTCTAAATACCCTGATAGAAATAGTTCCTTGTTGTTCTGAAATTTTTTCAACATATCTATTAGCTGTTCTCCAATTTTTCTTGATGTGCTTGGCTATTTCATCCATTGTTCTTGGTTTAAGAAATACAAAATCATTAATTTTCTTTATAATTTCAGTAGTTAACATATTAACCTCTTAACCTTAATCTCTTAACTTAAGCTTGGTTTTTAAATTTTTTTATATGTGCAACACTGTGTATATCTTTTGGTCATAAAAGTATAAGTAAAATACAAGTCATAAAAGTGTCAGGAAACAAAATAAAAAAAGAGAAAAGTGTGGCTAAAAATGGGTGACTTTGAAATAATTTCAGATACAGCAGAAAAAATACGCAATATAATAGAAGAAAATAACATAGATGCTTATGTTAATTTTTGTCTAAAAACAATAGTTATTGATAAGCCCAATGAGTTAGAAAGGGCGTTAAAAGCATTTAAAATTAAAAAAATAAATGGTTCACCTTTTACACTTTATGAAGATGGCTGGCATATAAGATATGTTACTGCACCTATTTTATTTCCACAAAGAGGATAAAATGAAAGACAAAATTAAAATTTTATATAAAAATAGAGAATATAATTTAAATAAACAGCAATTAAATGAAATTATAGCCATTTCATCAGAACAAATAAGAAAAAAATCATTAAATAATCTTAATGGCGGGGTTTCTCTAGAAATTTTTTCAATTTTTAGAGGAATGCAGAAAGAAGCAATTCAGGTTTTTATAAAGGATTTTGATAGTGAATTATATGGGCAAATGGGTAGTGAGATTATATATGCAATAGAAAAAGGTTTGCTTGATAATTTTGAAAAGAAAAAAGTAAAAAAAGAAAAGCCGGCAATGGTTCAGGTACCAATAATTATGAAATTACCAAGAATAAAAATTTGTTCAGAAATGAATTTTGATTCTGTTTGGAATTTTAATTTATAACTAGCTAACTTATAAAAAGTTTTATTAATCATATTTCTTTCTTTAATTTATGAAAAACAAAAAAGATTTTGAGTTGATGATAAAATCAATTAAAATTAATAATCCAGGCATTAATGAAGAAATTCTTAAACCTTTTCGTATCTGTGACAGAAGATTTTTTATAAAAAGTGATTTTTATAGAGATGAACCACAACATATTGCCCATGGTCAGACCATAAGTCAACCGTCGACTATAGCAAGAATGTTGAGATTATTAAGATTACAAAAAGGAAATGATGTTCTTGAAATAGGGACCAATACCGGTTATCATGCTTCTTTGGTTGCTTATTTTGTTTTTCCTGGAGTGGTTAGAACTATTGAAATTTTTTCTGATCTTGCAGAAGGGGCTAAAAAAAATATAAAAAAACTTGTTGCTTCTTTAAAAAATAAAAAAAGAGAAGCAAGTAGATTTTCAAAAATAAATATATTTTCTGGAGATGCTCTTAACAAGAAGACAGCCGTCTGGAAGTATAAATATGATAGGGTTTTTTTTACAGCTGGTGTTGATTCTAATAAGATTAATAATGTTAAAAAAATGGGTTTGCAACTTTTGAAAGAAAATGGCTTACTTCTATACCCTACAAGAAAAGTTTGGGATTATGGCGCTCTTGAGATTTGGCAAAAAAAGAAGAATATATTGAAGCCAATTTTAAAAGAAGAGGGGTATGCTTTTGTTCCTTTGCTTAAAAAAGAAGATCTTAAAGAACTTTATGAAAGGCGAGTAAAATGAATAATTCAAACAGTTCAAATAATTTTAATGAAAAATTAAGAAAAAGAATTGAAAAAAGCCTGCATGATAATAAAGATAAAAAACAAATAAATGAATGCAAGTAATTTTGGTTTGGTTATCTTACTGCCTTGAGCGAAAATAAAATTCTTGATGAAAAAGTTTACAAAGAACCGAGGGATTTTGTATGTTTTTTTGATGACTATCCAATTAAAAAAATTGAAAAAAGAAAAAAACCATAAATTTTCGAGTTTTTTGTGATTTTTTGATTTTTACTTTTAAATTTTTCTGTTTTTAAACGAAAGATTTATAAAATAAAGGTTGTAATGAAACATATTGATTAGAAAATAATCATTAAAGGCTAAGGAAAATGATAAAGAACGCTTTCAATACTTTTTTTAGGAAGAAACCCGCTTTGATTCTTATTGCTCTACGACGTGATTCTAGAGCAAGATATGGATCTCTTTTGGCTAAGGAAGTTGATTGTACTTACAGTCATGCAGTAAAAATCTTACAGTCATTAGAGCAGTTTGGTCTTGTAGCTTTTGAAAAGAAAGGAAGAATAAAGCTTATCAAGTTAACAAACAAGGGCCAGGAAGTTGCAAATAGCATTAAAAAAATTAAAGATATTTTTAATTAATTTTTAAAATCTTTATTTTTTAAGCTCTTCCATGACTTTCACCAAGAACAAGGCCAGAAGCAATTATATGCGCAATTCTTATAGGTTCCGGGATTATTGCGTGTGTTGTCGATATTTTTATTATTTCTTTTGCTTTGTTTTCTTTGATTCCAGCAATTTGAAAATATAAGTTTTTATTTTTTTTATTCATTTTTAATTTTAATCTATGGATTTTTCCAGCTTTTTTCATTAAATTCATTTTTTTCTTCCATGTGTTTTTATTTGCTCTTTTTAATGCTCTTTTAATTTTTTTTAGGTCTGGTTTTCTTCTGATAATTATAATAACAGGTAGTTTAGTTTTTTTGTTTAGTTTTTGTATATCAATAACATTAAAACCAGCTAAGGTGATTCCGCCAGGCATAATACATTGGAGTTGACCAATATGTCTGGTCTTTTTTATAATTTTGATAAGTTTTGTTGTAGAGTCCAATCCATCTATCCTGACTTCTGTGGAAAGAAGGCCGTCCATAAAATTACCCCCACGAAAAACCGTTGCTACAATAAGACATTTTTTATCTTTGAATTTATTAAAAGGACCATCATCTATTCCTAAAATTCGGAGTTCTTTTTTCACGCGCTTTTTCTCTTTCATATTTTATTATTGTATTTAAAATATTTAAATTTGTTTCCTGCTAAAACGAAACCTTTTTAAATAGTATTAACTCTTAAATAACAACATAAAGGCTAATAAAAATGAATAAATTAAAACAATTCAAGTCAAAATTTGTTTTTTTAGGAATATTAATTGCAATAGTTTTGTCACTTTCTTTGGCTTTTGCATCAATAACTTATGTTACTTTAGTTTCTCCTGCAAATAATGTATGGACAAATAGTATCGCTCCTGATTTTACTTTTAGAGCGGGAAGTGATATAGTATCTGCCTTTTCTTGCAGATTAATAATAAATAGTGTAACTTATGCAACAAATAATTCAGTTCAAGCTGGTGTTGATACTATCATGACTCCAATGTTACCATTAAACCAAGGGACTCATTCTTGGAATATTAATTGTTCTGATGATGGTTGGATGACTCCTGGAATAAATAGTGAAACAAGAACAATAAACATTGATACTGGAGATCCTGTTGTTACCTTATTAGATCCTCAAAATGGATATGAAACACAATCAAGAAGTATTGATTTTGAATATATGGTAACAGATAATTATGATAATTCTTTACAATGTTATCTTTATATTGATGGTGTTGAAGAAGCGGATATGGTTGCTTATAATGCTGATACAGAAATTTTTTCACGAGATTATCTTGAAAGAGGAAATCACGATTGGTATGTAACTTGTGAAGATGATGCTGGTAATAGCGGAACAAGTTCAACATGGGGATATACAATAGAAGAAATTGGTTATTGTAATGAAGGCATTGTAGGAAGCTATTTTGATGTAAATATTAAAGAACCTGATAGTGGTGATGATTTTTATGTTGGTGAGGAAATTTCAGTTGAAGTAGAAGTAGAAAATGATTATACTAAAGATCTTGATATTGTTATAAAAGCACAATTATATGATATGGATGATGAAGATGAAATTACTGAAGAAAGACTTGAAGTTGAAATACAGGAAGATGAGACCGAGACTTATACTCTAAAGCTTAGAATTCCATCAACAGTAGATGATAATAATGATTTTGTTGTTCAAGTTAAAGTATATAAAGATGGCGATGAAGATGAGCAATGTAATGAAGATTCAGTTGATGTTGAATTAAATAAAAAGAACCATTATGTTGTAATAGAAGAATTTTCAATTTATCCTACCACAGCATCTTGCGGAGATAGTTTCAATTTGAATTTAAAGATTGAAAATGCCGGTGAATCTGATGAAGATGTTCAAATAAAAATTCTTAATTCTGATCTTAGTATAGATTTTGAAAAAACAATTGATTTAGATGAAAATGATGATTATGGTTTTAGTCAAACTTTTTCAATTCCCAAAGATATACAAGAAGGAAATTATGATGTAAAGGTTATAGTTTCTTATAATTATTATAGTACAAGTTATCACGATTATGTAAAAGACTATCTTACCCTAAAGGTTGAAGGTGATTGTCTTCCTGTACCTGAATATGGTCTTTCATTTACCTTATCCCAAATTGGAGATGTCTTTATTGGGAGTGATTTCACTACAAAGGTCATAGTTACAAATACAGGGAATACCAGAACAACTTATAGTGTGGATGTTTCTGGCTATGAAGATTGGGCAGATTTAATAAGAATTAATCCTGAGACAATTACTCTTGATGGAAACAACCTGGGCTATGTTTATATCACTTTAAGACCTAATCAAGATGCTTTAGGATTAAATAGCTTCAAGGTAAAAATCAGTTATGATAATATAGTAAAAGAACAGGACATGACTGTTGATATAAAATATCAATCAGAAGCAGCCTCTAGATGGAGACAATTTGTATTTGAAATGAAGAGAAACTGGTATTGGGTTTTATTAAATATAGCTCTTCTTGCTATTATTGTTGCTCTTATAGTTTATTTTGTAATACATAGAAAAGGAAGAAGAAAAAGGACAACAAGACCAACAACAGAAGCAATTGTAGTTAAACCATTTCAACCTGAATGGAATCCTCAAGCAAGTAAAGCAAAGACAAGAAAAATAACAAAAAGAAAGACAAAGACTAAGAAGAAAAAGAGATAAAATAAAAATATTTCTAAAGGATAAAATCAATTATTATTATCTATTTTTTAATTGGTAAGTTTTATAAAATATGGGCTTCTCTTTTTAATATGGCTAAAAAAGAAGTGGAAATTGATAAAGAAAAAATAGAAGATATTCTTTTAAGTCTAAGCCCACTTGAAAGGACTATTATTCCTTTATTATACCTTAATTCAGTTCAGGCTATTTCTGCTCAGGCAAAACTAAATCTGACAAGCATTAAAAGAGCTTTTCAATTTTTAAGCAATAAAAAATTAGTAGAATTAAGTGAAGAAAAGAAAAAATTTATAAAAACAAATATAAATGGAATTCTTTATTTAAGAAAGGCCCTTCCAGAAAGAAGACTTTTGGGGCTTATTCTTGAAGTAAAGAGTATTGATTTAAAAAATGCTAAAAAGAAATCTGGTTTGAGTGATAATGAATTTTCTATTGCTTTGGGGATTCTTAAAAATAAAAAATTTGTGGATATTTCTGTTGGTAAAATAATTCTTAAAATTAATAAAGAAAAAGCAACAAAGAAATTTTCAGAAGAAAAATTTCTTGAAGCACTCCCTTTGGAGCTTAAAAATTTGAATGACGAGCAAAAAAATATTCTCAAAAAATTAAAGATGAGAAAAGACCTTATTAGAACTGATGAAGTAACCAAACTTTGTTTTAATATAACTGATCTTGGTAAAAAAATAATCTTAGAATTACCAAAATTTAAAAAAGAGCTTATTGAACAACTTACTCCAGATATGTTAAGAAAAGGAACATGGAGAGGCAAGGTATTTAGAAAATATGATATTAAAAGTAAGGCTCCTGAAATCTATGGTGGAAAGCGTTATTTTGTAAATCAAGCAACAGATTATGCAAGAAAAATTTGGATTGAATTGGGATTTAAGGAAATGAGCGGAACAATTATACAAACAGCCTTTTGGAATTTTGATGCACTTTTTACAGCACAAAATCATCCTGTTAGAGAGATGCAGGATACTTTTTATATTAAAGATGTTAAAGGAAGATTGCCGAATAAATATCTTGTAAGAGATGTTAGAAAAGCTCATGAGAAAGGTATTGAAGGAAGCAGGGGTTGGCAATATCTTTGGAATGAGGATGAAGCCAGATTGGTTGTATTAAGAACACATACAACTTGTTTATCAGCCAGAACTCTTGCAAAACTTGGTGAGTTAAAGAATAAAAAGAATAAGAAGGGAAAGTTTTTTGCAATAGGTAAATGTTTTAGAAATGAAACTTTAGATTGGAGCCATGGTTTTGAATTTAATCAAACAGAAGGTATAGTAATAGATAAAAATGCAAATTTTAGACACTTATTAGGTTATCTCAAAGAATTTTATAAAAAAATGGGTTTTGAAAAGATTAGGTTTGCTCCATCATACTTTCCATATACAGAACCTAGTGTTGAGATGTCTGTATGGCATCCAGAAAAAAAAATCTGGCTCGAATTAGGCGGAGCAGGCATATTTAGACCAGAAGTTGTTATCCCATTATTAGGGGAATGGATTCCTGTACTTGCTTGGGGTCCGGGATTTGACAGGACATTAATGGATTATTATAATATCAAAGATCTTCGAGAAATGTATAAAAATGATTTAAATCAATTAAGAAAAATGAAATTTTGGTTAAAATAAAAAGCAAAATAAAACAAAATAAAAAATGGCTATAGTAAAATTTCCACGTCGAGAATTTAGAAAATATGTAAAATTGACAAAAGAAATTGAAAATAAGATAACTATGTTTGGGACACCTCTTGAATCTTTGACTAATACCGAAGTTAATATTGAAATTTTTCCAAATAGGCCAGATCTTTTGTCTTTACATGGCTATATTAGGTCTTTTTTAGCTTTTTTAGGAAAAAAAACAGGTTTAAAAGAATATAAAATAAACAAACCAGAAAAAAATTATCAAGTTAATATAAGCAGATCTGTAAGAGATGTTAGACCATATACGGTTTGTGCAATAGTCAAAAAATTGAAATTTAATAATGAAAGGATAAAGGAAGTTATAGACATACAAGAAAAGATTCATACAACATTAGGCAGAAACAGAAAATCAATTGCTGTTGGTATTTATCCTCTTGAAAAAATATCTCTTCCAATAAGATATGAAGCTAGAAAACCACAAGATATAAGTTTTGTTCCTCTTGAATCAAATAAACAAATGAATGGTTATGAAATTTTACAAAAAAATCCAACAGGAATGCAATATGCTCATCTTCTAAAAGGTCAAAAAAAGTTTCCTGTTTTTGTTGATTCTGCCAGAGAAATTTTAAGCATGCCTCCAATAATTAATTCAAATAAAACAGGAAAAATAACAGAAGATACAAGAGAGATTTTTATTGAATGCTCTGGATTTGATTTGAATATGTTGAAAAAAACTCTTAATATTTTGATTACAATGTTTTCAGACATGGGTGGGGAAGTCTATCAGATGAGACTTAATTATGGTTTTGGAAGAAAAGAGTTAACCCCAAATCTTGCTCCAGAAAAAATGAAAATTAATTTAAATAATATTAATAAACTATTGGGTTTAGAATTAGAAGAAAAAGAAGTTAAAAAATTTCTTGAAAGAATGGGTTATGAATGTAAAAATAAAGAAGTTTTAATTCCTGCCTGGCGCACAGATATTTTGCATGAAGTCGATATAGCTGAAGATATTGCAATAGCTTATGGTTATGATAAGTTTGAGCCAGAAATTCCAGAAATTTCGACCATAGGGAGAGAGGATAATAGAGAAGTAATTAAAAGAAAAATTGCAGAAATTCTGGCCGGTTTAAATTTTATTGAAGTTTCTTCTTATCATATTTTATCTGAACAAGATCTTAAAAAAACAAATCAAAAAGAAAAAATAGAAATTGAAAAAAGCAAAACAGATTATACAATTTTAAGGCCAAACCTATTATGTTCTATTCTAAAGATTTTGGGTGAAAATGTAAGGGCAGAATATCCTCAGAAAATTTTTGAGATAGGAAAAGTCTTTAAAAGAGCTGAGAAGAGATCAAAATCTGAAACAGGAATAGAAGAAAAGGATAAATTAATTGTTGCAATAACTCCTGGAAATTTTACAGAAATAAAGCAGATTCTAGATTATTTAAATAAAATGCTAGATATTAAAATGGAAATTTCAGAAGTAGATTTTAATAATTTTATTAAGGGAAGAACGGGAAAAATTATCATAGATGAAAAACAAATAGGCATTATTGGGGAAATACATCCCTCTGTTCTTAAGTCTTGGCATCTAAAAATGTCTTTGGTTTGTTTAGAAATTGATTTAGATGGAATAATTAAGAAATTTATAATATAAAATATAAATATAAATCTAAAAATCTACCCAAAATAACTTTTTCTTTTTTTAACTTTTTCTTTTACTTCTTTTCTTTCTATGGTTTTTGAAAATTCCTTAAGATATGGTTTAAGTTTTTTCCAGCCCTCATTAATTTGTTTAATAAATTCAGATTCTTTCTTTTCATTATAAACTATATCTAAATTTAATGAACTTAGTTCAAATTTTACTAATTGGTGATAAATTTTTTCGCTGATTTTTTTATCTTTGGCATTTAATTTTTTTAATAAGACAAGAATAAAAACTGGTGCATTTTGTGGATTCAAAAAGAGTTCAAAAAAACGAAGAAATGCGGCTATTTTATCACTTATAGCTCTTCTAATTTCACGGAGCAAAAAGTCTGTTTCCTTCTCCTGGATTTTTTCTATCTCAAACTCTTGATTTAATTCAGAAAATTTAGGTAATTTATACTTTTTACAAAATTTTTTATATTCTTTTTTTAATTTCTCTAATTTTTGTTCTGTCATTTTTATTTTACATTTAAGTGTAAATTCTTTTTAAATCTTTACAAACTAAGTGCAAATTAAATAAAAACCAAATACAAATCAAATAAGCCTCGGGCGTGGATTGAACACGCGACCTCAGCCTTACCAAGGCTGCACTCTAACCAGCTGAGCTACCGAGGCTTAATGTAACAAAATTTACATAGTTTTAATATTTTTTCTATTTTTTTACTACATCAAAAACAACAGAGAAACGCAAGGTTTTTAAATTGACATCACTTGATAGTAGCAATCAATATAATTAAAATGACAAAAGATAAAGAAAAGGATAAAGATAAAGAAAGCAAAATTCTAATAGGGGAAGAGGCTCTTTTGCCAGATCTTGAGTCAGATGTTAATTCGAAACTAAATATTACTAAAGGTAAAGGTTATGCAGATATACAATTCTTAGATAAATCAAAAGAAATAAATTTTGATAAACGTGAAGAAAAAAAAGAACAAAGACCCTTAATTATTTCCGATATTGAGTCAAAATTAAAATTTTTTATTAAACCTTTTCTTGTAAAAATTTGTGAAAAAAATGGAATAAAATCTGAAATAATTATAAAACAGGAACCATATATACCAGAAAAAAAAGAAAAAGAAGAACTATATTATTTGCCTGATGGTCTTGATAGATATTTTGAAGATAGAAATAATCCTTTATTTTTTAGAAAGCTAGTAGAATTTATGGCGCCATATACTTTTGATAATGGAATTAATGTTAAAAAATTAATAGAAAAAGGTTTTTTACTTGAAATCATAAATAGGGCTGAAGAAAAAGGTCTTGTACAAAAAACTAAATATATAGAGAAAAAAGAATGTAGATTTAATGAAGTATTTACTATTGCTGAAACAGGCAATAAAATTATTTTTACTAATTATGATGGAATATTTCATGAACCTCCTGAAAAGGGAAATCCTATTTTAGATAATATGATAGATGAATATCTTACAATTTTTGATATTGATATGCCTAGTTTAGAAGAATTAATTATAAAAGCAGCAGATGGAGATAAAAAAAGTAAATCAAAACTTTCAAAAAAACTTGATAATTATTTTGGGACCAAAGATGAACAAAAAGTAAAAGCAACATTTAAAGTACCTACTAAAAAAGCTGAAAGAACCCATTTTACTAAAAGTATACTATATATTAAGAAACTTTTAGAAATAGAAAAAATAGAATCAAAGTGGGGCCAAAGTAAAGGGGTAAAAAAGAAAGAAACTAACCTAACAACCGAGCAAATAACTAACCCAATTATACAATTTGCTGCAGAACAAGGTGAAGGGGAGATTAAAGATGAACAGATGGCTGCTTTACGAAAATATTCTCCAGATATAAAGAAAATATTAGATAATGAAAAAGGAAAACAGACTTATAATGCGCTTGCTAACATCTATAATTCTTTAGACAGATATAAAACAAAAGAAGAACTTGAAAAAAAACTAGCCAAAGTGTGTGATTTTAATTATCTTGCTGATAATTTTGAACCTGATAAACAACTTATAATTCGTGAAACAGCAACAAAAATTGCAAAAAAATATTCTAAAAAATAAATTCATAACATTTTTTAATTCTATAAATCTTTAAATATAGTATAAAAGCCCTGTAGTGTAGTGGTCAAGCATACGAGGTTCTGGCCCTCGTGACAGCGGTTCAAATCCGCTCAGGGCTATTTTTCCTTTCTTCCTGGGTCTCTTTCTTTTTGTACTATTTTAGAAAATTTTATATATTTCAGTATCTTTGAAATATTGGTTAGGGGAGATTAAAGAAGATGGATGAAAATGTCAAGAGCTAGATATAAAGAAGAAGAAATTGATGTAAAATGTCCTAAATGTGGGATGCATTCTAAAGTTAAAACTAATAACTTTTTTGATACTTTTTATAGTTGTCCTAATTGTAAAGAATTGATTATTGTGCAAAAATTAAAAGATTAATAAAAAATTAATATTGGATTAATTTCTAGAATAACTATTAGAATAACTTTAAATATAAATACAAATTCTACTTATTAAGCCCCTGTGGTGTAGTGGTTAAGCATCGGGCCCTCTCGAGGCTCAGACCCGAGTTCAAATCTCGGCGGGGGCATTGATATATGAGATATAAAATGATAGCTTGGTTAAATAAAAGGTTTAGTAAAATGAATGCATGGGATGTCTTTTTAGTTAATCTTGCAGTTATTGCTGGTATTTTGTTTATAATAACAATCTGTTCTACTACAATGAGTTGGGTGCAAGCTGTAAATCCTTGGTTTTTCTTAATAGCCTGGATAATTTTTGGAATAAGACCCTTTTATATAACTTTTTTAAAGAAAGATAAAAAATGAAAAAAATATTAATTCAATTTTTAAGTATAATTCTTATAATTTTATTAATAATTAGTTTAGTACTTTTAGTTGCTAAACTTATCAATCCACTTTATTTTTGGATTATATTGGCGGTCTGCGCAATAATCGCGTTTTTTGTTATTCCAAAGATAAAGACAAGAAAGAAATAAGAAATAGAGAATGAGCAAATGCAAACATTAAATGAAGTTGAAATTTTGGGAAGAAAATACTCCCAATTTAATGAATTTCTTGATGCAATCCCAAAAGTTTTTAATATTTTTGTTGATACTAGTGCAGTTTATTTCTTCCCTCATAAAAATGGGAATTCTATTGATTTTTTATTCAAAGCTGCAAAAGATCCAGAGAACCCAATATCTAATAAAAAAAATAAATATGAATTAATTAAAGCATTTTATGATCATATTGATTATCTAAATAAGATATCAAAAAAAAGAGATATCTTTGTGACTTTAGAGATTAGGGGCGAAATCCAAAAGTCGTTAAAAAGAATAAAAAAATGATTAAATCAAATCCTCTAGAAATAAAAATAAAAAAAAGAAAAATATATTTTAAATATAAATCCGATAGAAGAAAAAGAACCAACAAACGCCATAGGAGATCGGGTAATAGGAAAGTAACCAATCAATATTTTAAAATGAGCAAGCCAGATAAAAGGCAGTTTTATTCAAATAAATATCTTTATCTATTTAGGGAAATCAAAAAAAGTTTAAGTAATTTAAAAGGAAATTTAAAAATAGCCCAAAATTTAGAAGGGCAGCAAAATTTTGATCTAACTAAAGAATTTTTTTAAATTTTAAGGGGGGCATATATTTTATGAGGGGCCAACCATCTAAAGCAGATATTTCTTTTCTTACTTATTCTTTAGAATATTCCTTATTTAATCCAACTGCCTGTATATCCACAGATGAACATATTTCTAAATTACTAGGTTATATTAATGATTTTAATAGGGATTCTTATCCAAAATCTATTTATTTTAATAATTCTAAAGGCTTAGTATTATACAAACTCGTTATAAGGGGCAAGAAATTTGAAAAAAAACAAAGATTTTTAGATACAAAAGAAAAAAGAATAGAATTTGAAAATAATAAACTCACATATTATCAGGAAAACAAAGAAAATAGGGAAAATAAAAAAGGCAGAGAGACTAAAGAAAATAAACTAGAATTAGAATCTGTGGTTAATTCTTAATTCATAAAATTTATAAGTTATTATGGCTTATTTGGATTATGACAAAAGAGGGATATAAAAAAATTGGTTTAAAATCAGGCATTGAAATACATCAACAATTAGATACACATAAGTTATTTTGTGAATGCCCTTCATTATTGAGAAAAGATAATCCAGACATAATAGTAAAAAGACATCTATATGCAGCAGCTGGTGAAACTGGAAAGGTTGATGTAGCTGCTTTTTATGAACAATCAAGACAGAGAGAATTTATTTATCAAGCTTATTCTGATACTACTTGTTTGGTTGAACTTGATGAAGAACCACCTCATGAAATTAATCAAGAAGCTCTTAAAATAGTTATTCAAGTATCTTTATTATTAAATGCAAAGCCCTTACATGTGAGCCAAGTCATGAGAAAAACAGTTGTTGATGGTTCTAATACAAGTGGTTTTCAAAGAACCTTGCTTATTGCTAGAAATGGTTATATTAATGTGAAAGGCAAGAAAATTGGCATTCAATCTATTTGTTTAGAAGAAGATGCTGCAAGAATTATTAATAATACAGATAAAGAAGTAACTTTCAGATTAGATCGCCTTGGAATTCCTCTTATTGAGGTTGCAACAAATCCAGACATAACAAGTCCAGAAGAAGCAAAAATAGTTGCTCTAAAAATTGGCGAAATTTTGCGTTCTTGTAAAGTTAAGAGAGGCATAGGAACAATTAGACAAGATGTTAATATGTCCATCAAAGGCGGTTCAAGAATAGAGATTAAAGGTGTTCAAGAGCCTAAACTGATTGCAAAAACAATTGAAACAGAAATAGAAAGACAAAAAAATCTGCTTGCTAAAAAAAAGAAAATTGAGCCAGAAGTTAGAAAAGCTGAACCAGATGGAAAGACAACTTTTCTTAGGCCTTTACCGGGAGCAGCTCGAATGTATCCTGAAACTGATTTGCCTTTAATAAAAATAACAAAAGAAATGATTCAAGAAGCTAAACAAAACCTGCCAAAAATTAGAACAGATATAATTAAAGATCTTGAGAAGGAGGGCTTGAATTCTGAACTTGCAAAAGCCCTTATCCAAAAAAAGAAAATTGATTTATTTAATAGACTTTTAGATTTAGATATTAAACCTGCAGTTATTGCAAGAACAATAACTCTTGTTCCTGATTCAATTAAAGCCCATTATAATCTCAATGACAAACAAATTGCAAAATTAACAGAGGGGATTTTTTACAAAACTCTAGAAGCATTCAAAGAGAATAAAATCACAAAAGATGCTATTGAATTAGTTCTTTTAGCTGTATGTAAAAATATTTCCATAGATGAAGCTATAAATCAATATAAAAAATTGACTGAACAAGAATTAGAAAAGAAAATCAAATTTCTTATTCTCAAACATCAAGAAAAAATCAAAAAAAATGAAATGCCAATAAAAGCTTTTATGGGGATAGCAATAAAAGAATTAAAAGGAAAAGCTTCTGGCCAAGATGTTGCTAAACTTGTTAGAAAACTAATAAGTAAATTTTTATAAAATCAAAAAATCATTAAATAATATGTCAAAAGAAAAAAGAGTGTATGTTTCAGAAATAAAAAAAGGTCCTGTCTTTCTGCAAGGATGGGTTCATGAATTGCGAGATTTAGCTAAGATTAAATTCGTTCTTCTTCGAGATATTTCTGGAATAGTTCAATGCATTATCAAGGATAAAAAATTATTTAAGAAATTTTCTGACTTGTCTCTGGAATCTGTTGTTAGTATTAAAGGACAAGCAAAAGAAGCTAAAGTAAAAAGTTCTGAAATTACTAATCATAATTTAGAAGTTGAGATTAAGGATATTGAATTAATAAATAAAGCTGAGAAATTGCCAATTCTTGTAGCTGAGAAAGATAAAACAATTACAACAGATTTATCTAAAAGGCTTGATAATAGAAGTTTGGATTTAAGAAAAAGAAGAAATCTTGCTATATTTAAAATCAGATCTATGGTGACAAAAGCTGCAGAAGATTTTTTGACTAAAGAGGGATTTATTCAAATACATAGTCCTAAAATTATAGGTTCTGCATCAGAATCTGGAGCAAATGTTTTTAAAATGTCTTATTTTGGAAAAACAGCTTTTCTTGCACAAAGCCCACAATTCTATAAACAGGCTGCTTTAGTCAGCGGTTTTGATAAAGTATTTGAGATAGGGGAAGTTTTTAGAGCAGAAAAACACCACACACCACGACATCTTTGTGAATATACTTCTTTAGATTTTGAATTATCATTTATTAAAGATTATGAAGATGTTATGAAGGTTATGGAAGATTTAATGATAGATATTTTGAAGAGGGTGAAGGAAGAATGTAAGGAAGAGCTTTTTTTATTTAATGTAAAAATTGAGATTCCTAAAAAACCCTTCCCAAAAATTAGTATGAAAGAAGCAAAAAGAGCTATTGGAATAAAATCTTCTGATAGTGAAGATCTTAATGATGCAGAAGAAAAGAAATTAGGAGATTATATTAAAAAGAAATATAAGACTGATTTTGTATTTCTTACAGATTTTCCATGGGCAGTTAGGCCTTTTTATCATTATAAAAAAGATAAGAACACTACAGCCTCTTTTGATTTACTCTATAAGGGATTAGAGATAACTACAGGATCTCAGAGAGAGCATAGATATAAAATTCTTAAAGAACAGGCTAAAGATAAAAAAATTTCAGAGAAAGATAATCTTTGGTATTTTGAGCAATTTAAATATGGTGTCCCTCCTCATGGTGGGACTGGAACAGGAATAGGAAGAATAGTCAAACAGCTTTTAGATATAGAAAATTTAAGAGAAGTTGTTCTTTTTCCAAGAGATCCTGAAAGACTTAGTCCTTAAAACAAGTTTTTTAAACTCCCTTGTTTTTATTCTTATATCCCTGTGTAGCTCAGTGGTAGAGCACTCGGCTGTAGTCTTATACTTTCCCACAAGGAATGTATAGGTCACTCGCAAGTGTTCAGCAGAACCCGGGGTGTCGGCAGTTCGAATCTGCCCGCAGGGATTTTTTTATTTTCGAAACATTTATAAAAGCATAGTAATTTTATTTTATGTTCTGGAAAATTATGTTATAGGAATTAATATGGACGAAGAATTAAAAAAAAGCATTGTTAAAACAGGAACTACCACTTTAGGGTTGGTTTGTAAAGATGGAATTATATTGGCTGCTGATAAAAGAGCAACTTTTGGGGGTTTATTTATAAGTCATAAAAGGATTGATAAACTTCTTCCAATAACAGATAAAGTTTATGTTACAACTGCTGGAAGTGTTGCTGATATTCAATTAATGATTAAATTGACTAAAGCGGAAATAAGGTTAAAAATATTAAGAACAAAAATGGAGCCAAGTATTAAAGAAATAGCCAGTTTATTTGGAATGTTAGTTTATGAAAATATTAGAAAGTTTAGTCCTATTTTAGGCATCACGGCTTTCTTAATTGGTGGTGTTGATAATAAAGGGTTTTGGCTTTTTGATATTGGTCCTGATGGCAGTGCTTTAGAACGTAAGGATTTTGTAAGTACAGGTAGTGGAAGTGTTGTTGCTTACGGAGTATTAGAAGATTCATATAGGGAAGGCCTGAGTATAGATGATGGCGTCAAATTAGCAGTCAAGTCTATTAATGCTGCAATGCAAAGAGATACTCCAACAGGTTCAGGAATAGATGTTGTTGTTATTGATAAAAATGGAGCCCGTAAAGTTATTGAAGAAGAAGTAAAACAAGTTTTTATTAAGAAATAAATAAATAAATAAATTTTTATATTAAATTTTTAATTTTTTAAAATGCCAGATATTCTGAAAACAATCTTGAATGAATTGCCTTCAAAGGTAATTGATTCTGCAAATTTTGAAGGAGCTAATATAGTGGTATATACATCAGATAGTGATTTTTTTCTTAATGGAGAGAAGAAGATTAGAGAAGTTGTTGATAAAATTAAAAAGAGAATAGAATTAAGAGCTTCTAAAAATCTGCTCATAGATCAAGATAAGGCTGAGGAATTTATTCGAAAAACAGTTCCAAAAGAAGCTGAAATTCAAAATATTTTATTTGATGAGCAAAGAAGCATTATTGTTATTGAAGTTAAAAAACCAGGAATTGCAATAGGCCATGGTGGAGAGATTCTTAAAACTATCAAGGAAAAAACATTTTGGATTCCCCAGGCGATAAGAAGTCCAGCAATCAGGTCAAAAATAACTGAAGCTATTCGTCATGTTTTGTTCACTAAAGAAGAATATAGAAAAAAGTTCTTAAATAGTATTGGAAAAAAAATCTATAAAGAATGGAACCCTGAAAAAAAAGAAGAATGGGTTAGAGTAACTTTTTTAGGGGGGGCTCGCCAAGTTGGACGTTCTTGTCTGCTTTTACAAACACCCGAATCAAAAATTCTTCTGGATTGTGGAATTGATATAGCTGCAAGCAATTCAGATAAATTTCCTTATTTAAATGTTCCAGAATTTAATTTAAAAGATATTGATGCTGTTATAATTAGTCATGCACACCTTGATCATTCTGGTCTTCTACCTTATTTATATAAATTAGGATATAGGGGGCCTTGTTACATGACTACGCCAACAAGAGATATAGCTTCTTTGTTAGCTCTTGATTATATTGGTGTTAGTTACAAAAAAGCCATGTCTCCCCTTTATAGAATTGCAGATATAAAGACCATGGTTAAGCATTCTGTTGATTTGAATTATAATGAAGTAACTGATATAACACCGGATGTAAGATTAACACTTTATAATGCTGGCCATACTCTTGGTAGTGCTATGATTCATCTTAATATTGGAAATGGTTTGCATAATTTACTTTATACTGCTGATTTTAAATACGCAAGAACAAGAGTTTTAGATCTTGCTACATGCAAATTTCCGCGTCTTGAGACCATGATTATTGAAAGTACTTATGGAGGAAAACAAAATGTTCTTCCATCTAGAAAAGATTCTGAAAAGATTTTTATAGATTCTATTAATAAGACAATAAAAAGAAAAGGCAAGGTTTTAGTTCCTGTTCTTGGTGTTGGAAGAGCTCAAGAAGTTATGATGATTGTTAGTAATGCAGCTAAAGAGGGCAAGCTTCCTAATGTGCCAATTTATGTTGATGGAATGGTTTGGGATGTTACTGCAATCCATACAGCTTATCCAGAATTCCTTTCTGCTCATTTAAGAAGTCAAATTTTCCAGGACAAAAATCCTTTTACAAGCGAAATTTTTAATAGAGTAGGAAGTCCTCAGGAAAGAAAAGAAGTTATTGAAGGGGGGCCATGCATAATTCTTGCAACAAGCGGTATGTTAATGGGGGGGGCTTCAGTAGAATATCTTAGAGAATTAGCTGATAATAAAAGAAACGGAATAATTTTTGTAAGTTATCAAGGCCAAGGCAGTTTAGGAAGGCAAATACAAGAAGGAATAAAAGAAGTTAAGTTTAATGTTAATGGCAAGGAAGAAAAAGTTGCCATAAATATGGAAATTGAAATAATAGATGGAATGACGGGTCATGCTGGCAGAAATGAGCTTCTTTCTTTTGTTAATAATCTTAATCCAAGCCCAAGAAAAATTATTGTCCAGCATGGTGAAGTTTCTCGCTCATTAGATCTTGCCTCAACCCTCTATAAATTGCATAAAGTAGAAACATCTGTGCCAAGAAATTTAGAGACAATAAGATTAAGATAATTAAAATAAGATTTCTTCATTCAAAAAGTTCTTGATTTTTTCAATTATTTATATAAAGTCAATTTCTCCGAAAGATTTATAAATACTTTAACCATTTTAAAGTAGTGATAATTTAGGCTAAGAGGAAAAGAAAAATGAAAAGGTTAATCATATGGCTTACTATAGTTTTTGCATTTATTCTCCTTATTATTTGTAGTTATTCTCTTTTAGCTTCTGAATATGTTAATGTTGAAATTCCTTTGCTTAGAATTAATGAATTTGGAAGTTCTTTTTTTGATAAACCAAGTCCAGGAAATTGGGTAAAAGAGGAACAAATACAAATTTATGATAATAGGGTTGTTATTTTAATACCAAATGCGATCATAAGTAGCTATGCCAACACTAATAGTATGGATTCTGTTATTGATGAAAATGCTAATGGAATTGAAATTGTTCCTCAAAGTCCTGATCAGCTCCAAGTTGGCGATATAATTGCTTTCAAACCAAATTTAGATAGGAATGAATTAATTGTCCATAGAATAATCAAGATAGGAAATGATGAATCTGGCTGGTATTGTATTACAAAAGGAGATAATGTAAGTAATGATGATGGGATTAAAATCAGATTTGATATGATTAAATATGTAACAATAGGGGTTTTATGGTAAAATGGAAGAAGAAAAATTAATAGATTATAATGGAAAAAAAGTGATAGTATTAGATCTTAAGCATTTATTCTCAAGTCATTATAAGGATTTTCAAGAAGAACTTGATAAGTCTATTAGAAATCATAATCTTTCACTTTTAGAGCAGCAAGAATACAAGAAGCCAACCCAAGAAACAACCAGCTGAGATGAAAGGCATGGCTGGATAAAATTTACCTTTTTCTGAAAACATAAGTAATGCTGTTAGGGCAAGCAATGTACATAATATTGTGATGATTGCTGCAGCAAGACCATAAGCAAGAAAGATTGTTCCTGCAAAAATTAAAGGAAAAGCAACATCCCCCCCTCCAAGAGCAGCAATTTGTACTTTTATTTTAAGATTTTTTAATTTTTGTTTGGGAATTTTAAGTGCGCCTTTACCTTTTTTCCTTGTTTTTATTTTTCCTTTTCTTCTTTTATTTTTTTGTTTTTTTCTAAGTTCCATCGCCCTTAATTTTTGAATTTTTATTTTGTCTTTTGGTGAAATGTGAGGTAAAAAGAAACCAGCAAAAACTTTAAGATTATTCATTTGAAATTTAGCAAGTTTTATCATATATTTTGATTTCCAAACAGCCCACATATCATAAATAGAGATTGCAATAAGTAAGAAAGCAGCTGCAATAATATTTAGAAAAGGTAGAAAGATTACGGCAAGTCCTGGATAGATAAACACCTCTGTTATATTATGAATAAGGATATTTCTTTTGAAAATTTTATAAAATGTCAACACTCCTGCTAAGGGGATTGCAATCATTTCAGCCAGAGCAATTTTTTTACTTAAAATTGAAAACAAAGAAGTATTAAAAATAGGATATAAAAATAAAGAGAAGGATATGCTAAGACAAATAAAAATAACTAAAGTGAACCAAGCTTTTAAGAGAAAAGTTATTTTGATTCTCTGTAAAAGAAAGAACATAGCAGTTGCAATTAAAATAGCCACCATAATGCTGATTACAATTCTTGCCACATCAATTGGTTTTTCAAGCTCAACTTCTTCTGGGATAGTCTCTTTGATAATGGAAACTTCTGGTTGAACAAATTCTCCACTCTGAATTTTTTCTTCAGAACTTTTGCCAAAATAATTGTCATATGAATTAATAACAGCGAGACCTATAAATTGAGCAATAAGAAACATCGCTAAAATTATGAGAGTTATTTTTAATGAGTGTTTCATATTTCTTGTAGCATAAAAAGCTTTTTAAAATCTTTCCTCTTAGAAAGAATATGAAAAAAGAGAGTAAAGAAAAAGATAGAATTAAAATAACCCCTTGGGAAGTTAAAGGAAGAGTTGATTATAATAAATTAATCAAGGAATTTGGATTAAAATCTTTAAAATTTTTGCCAAAACAATTCAATAAATTGCCTTTTTTTAGAAGGGGAATTGTTTTTGCCCATAGAGATTTTAAAATAATAGCTGAATCAATTGAAAAGAAAAGACCATTTGCAATGATGACTGGATTAATGCCTTTTGGAAAGTTTCATTTTGGGCATATGTTAATTGCTCAACAAATAATTTTTTATCAATCATTAGGGGCTAAAGTATATGTTGCGGTGGCTGATATTGAAGCATATAACACTAGAAATTCAAATATTAAAGTAATGAGAGAAACTGCTATTAAAGAATATTTAATTAATTATATTGCTTTAGGTCTAAAACCAAAAAATTGCGATTTTTATTTTCAATCTCAGAGATCAAAAGATGGCAAAAAATCCAATGCTTATTATAGTTTAGCTAATTTATTTGCAAGACATGTTACTTTTAATGAATTCAAAGCAATTTATGGTGAAATCACTCCTGGAAAAATGATATCTTCTTTACTCCAGGCATCAGATATGTTACATCCACAACTTCCGGAATTTGAAGGAAAACCAATTCCAGTTATTGTTCCTGTTGGTGCAGATCAGGATCCTCATTTAAGATTAGCTAGAGATGTAAGTCAGAGAATTAAAACACACAAATTTATTCAACTCAGTTCAACCTATAATAAATTTGTACCAGGACTTAAAGGTATTAATACAAAAATGTCTTCAAGTGATCCTAATTCATATATCGCACTAACAGATACTCCAGAACAAGTTAAGAACAAGATAATGAAACATGCATTTTCAGGAGGCCAGGGCAGTTTGGCTGAACATAGAAAAAAAGGAGGCAATCCTGATATTGATATTGCCTTTCAATATTTAAAAATATTTTTTGAACCAGATGATAAAAAACTAAAAAAGATTTATGATGATTATAAATCAGGTTCTTTATTAACTGGAGAACTTAAACAGCATTTAATCAAAAAAATCAATTCATTTCTCAAGGAACATCAAAAAAAGAGAAAACTAGCTGAGAAACAAGTTGATAAATTTATTTTCAAACCGTGAAAATTCTTTTATTTTTTTGAATGGGCCCGACGGGGCTCGAACCCGCGACACCTTGGTTAAAAGCCAAGTGCTCTGCCAACTGAGCTACGGACCCATGATTATCTGAGATAGAATAAATTTATAAAGTTTCTTATCTTCGCGAAAATATGGATTTTATAACTTGGATAACAAACCCGGAAGTACTATCTTATTTAACTATTGTAGCGATAATATGGGCTCTTCCTTGGAAAGGAGTCTCTTTATGGATGGCAGCAAGAAGAAAACACCGTGTTTGGTTTGTTGTCTTGCTTATAGTCAATACATTAGCTATTCTAGAAATTCTTTATATTTTTGTATTCTCTAAGATGGGGCAAAAGAAGAAATTAAAGAAAAATAAAGTTAAGAAAAAAAAGCGATGAAAAAATCATTTAGAATAGGGCTTAGTTTTGGTTTAACTTCTGGAATAATTACAACACTTGGATTAATTGTGGGGCTAAATTCTAGTACCCATTCAAAACTTGTTATTCTTGGTGGAATACTAATTATAGCAATAGCAGATGCGCTCTCAGATGCTCTTGGTATTCATGTTTCGGAAGAATCTGAAAATAAATCTCAAAAAAATGTATGGCAATCAACATTCTCTACTTTTTTATCTAAATTTGTTTTTGCATTAACTTTCATTATTCCAATCCTTTTGTTTGAACTTTTAACAGCAATTATAGTAAGCATAGTTTGGGGATTATTTTTGTTAAGTATACTCTCTTTTTATATAGCTAAAAAACGCAAAGTAAAACCTTGGAAAGTGATTATAGAACATCTAGTAATTGCGGTAATAGTTATAATAGCAACTCATTTGGTAGGTAAATGGGTTTCTTCAGTATTCTTTGTTTAATTAAGAAAAAGACGATAAAAATTATTTTTCTAATATATTACTTTATGTGTCATATTTATATAATTCTCTCTTTTATCACAATCATATTCATATTCAAAAGTATATTCTATATTGTCATCTTCTGGGATTGGTGGTAAATTTTGAAATACCCTGGCATCATTAATAGAAATATTGTTTTCTGGGTAAACTAATATTTTATAATCTTTTTCAATATAATCGCCATTATTTACTACAAAACCAGAACAAGTAGATTTGCATTTATCTGCTTCTAAAAGATATGTGGGCTCACAATCGGCATTAACTAATTTTAATTTATGAACCTTGCATCTTCCACAATCTTCTTCACAAGAACTACAGTCTTCATTAGATTGGCAATAATTATCCCCACAATATGCTGTTTCTTCACATACGGGACATTCTTGACAACCCGCTCCAATAACAAAGACAGAAGTAATTAATACTAAAAGAATACATAATATGATTGCCTCTTTTTTCATTTTAAATTAAAGGGGCAGATATTTATAAATTTTTGTTAAAAAAAACGCCCCCGCCGATATGATATCAAAAGACAGAAAAGATTAAAAATTATGAATCTTTGAAAAAATTATGTTTGAATTGATTTTTGATAAAAAAGCAGGTAGAGAATTTGAAAAACTTCCTAAAGAGATTAGAGAAAGAATGTTTAAAAAAATTATTCAAACAAAGCAAAATCCATTTAGATATTTTGAATATTTAAAGGAAATAAAAGTGTTTAAATTAAGAATAGGAAATTACAGGATTTTAGCAGATATTGACAGAAAAGAGCAAAAAATTAAAATTTTTAAAATAGGACACAGAAAGAATATCTATGAAAGATTATAATTAACTTTTATCTATAAATTCAATCTACTCTTCATTTCAGATTCTGTATAAAATTCTCCCTTTTTTATTCTTTTTCTGGCTGCCTCTATTTCTTCTAGGGTTTTTTTACTTAGTTTAGGATTCTGCTTTGCCATCTTAGCAATAAATACTATTTTTCTGACAACCTCATTATAACTTTCCCCTTTAACTTCTCTAAAAGTATCCAATTCTTTCTTTGTTCCTTGATCTATCTTTATAGTTGTGGTTTCCATTTTTAAGTATATCATAGTATACCAAAGTATACTTTATAAAACTTTCTATTTTTTGCAGAGTAAATGTCTAATTTGAAATTAAGTGTTACGCCAAACAAAAGTGAACTACGCCCCCGCCGAACGCTTAGAATTAATTTGACGCCCTACTTTATTTATATTATAAGAGTCTTAGCTTTTTAAAAGTTTCTTCGGTTAAAGTATTAAAGAAAAAAGATTATTCTTAAAATCATTAATAGTCATTTTTTTAATATCACTTCTCCATAACCTTAATACTTTGAAATCTTTTTCTGTAAGTTCTTTTGTTCTTATTTTATCTCTTGCTTTTTGTTTTATTTGGTGTTTATTTAAAATCTTAATTTGGCTATTATTTATATTTCCATGCCAATAATCTCCGTCACATTCTATTATTAAATTCTTAGAATGAATAAAGATATCACACCTATAACTATGGTCAATCT
>CAZBLY010000003.1:0-42422 GCA_964493265.1 Candidatus Woesearchaeota archaeon | reverse complement strand
CCGGACACCATGATCTTCAGTCATGTGCTCTCCCAGGCTGAGCTACCTTCCCTTACGATATTAAATCAATTTTTGTTTTTAAAATTTTCTAAAGGAAAAAGGTTTTTAAATTATTAAAACTATGTTTATTTATGAATAAAAGAGGCCAGGTTACTTTATTTATTATTATTGCTATTGTGATTATTGCGGCAATAGCTTTTATAATTTTTCTTCAAAAAAATATAATTGGCAGAGGTATTCCTTCATCTGATGTTGCTGAAATTAAACAATATTTCAGTGATTGTTTTGAAACTAAAACCAAAGAAGGAATAATATTTTTAGGAAAACAAGGTGGCTATTATTCTCTTGATGGTATTGAAAGTATAAATTTTCTTGATGAGGAGACAGTATATTATTGGAAAGCTGACCAGAATCTTGTACCTTCTTATGAAACAACCCAGAATGAATTAAATAATTATCTTAATAATAATGTTATAGATTGTTTTTCTTCTACTTCTTTTAGCGAATATGAAATTATTCGTGAAGAATGTGCTATTGATTCAATTGTTTCAGAAATGGTTAGTGTTGAATTCAATTGTCCTATTACTATTAAAAAAGATGAAAGCAGTTCAACAATTGAAAGTTTTTCTATAAATTTTGAAGCACCAGTTAAAAAATTACTTGATGTTTCAAACCAAATTATAGATGAATATAGAGAAGAATCAGAATATTTTTGTATTACTTGTTATGATGACATAGCAGTTGAAAATAATGTTACTATAACTATCGTTCCAATAATAAAGGAAATCATAGAACCAGAACATGTATGGTTTTTAATCACAGATAAAGATATAAAGTTTGATGATAGGAATATTACATGGAGGTTTGTAGCTGAACTATGAACAGAAAAATTATTTTTTTATTTGCATCAATGATTTTTATATCTTTTTTAATTAGCTCATTTGTTAGTGCTGGAGATTTCGCAGTAATAACAGAGACAGATTATGGGTTGGGAATAAGGTTTATTGGATCAACAATACATAATAATGTTAAAAAGAGTTCAACAGGAGCGGGTGGTATAGTTTATTCTGACTCTCCTTTTATATATTTTAAAGAAGAGCTTACAGAATCTAAAATAACATCATTTTCAACTATAGGTTATGGCCAGGATGCAAATGAAAAGGTTAGGGCTGCATTTAGAGCATATAATTTGGTTTTTAGAGAAGTTTATAACAGGGTGGCGACTGTTGAAGAAAATATAATATTAACTGAAGAAGGAAAGTCTATCAGAGGAAAAATATCTTATCCTGGAATTGAAATAGAAAAACATGCTGATCCTTATGGTACTCAGATAATCAATCAAGCAGGACGTATTGGATATTTTCTAAATGGGCAAATACCAACGGGCGCATCTCCAAAAACTTTTTTAATGAGTAATGCGGAATTAGATATAATAACTAAAAAAATTACAATTTCAGATGAAGGGGGTTTTGTTGCTTTATTAGATTCTTCTTCTACTAAATATGCTTTTTTTGATTTCATAGGTCCTATGACTATTTCTTATAGTGAAGCATGTTTTATCACAATATCTGGAAAAGATGTTTTTGAATTTTATAGTTTAACAGAAGGAGATAGTTATGATTTTGATGTTGTTGTTCACACAATCACCCCATTAACTCCTTTTATAATAAAAATAGAAAACTGTTATGAGGTTGTTGCAAGCCATTTTAATTATGAAAGTAAACAGGCAGTCAATAGAGAAGTCAATATGAGAAGAAGATGGCTAGACTGGTTACCATTTATTAAAGTAAGAACTAGATTTGATTTGATTAGGGGGTTTTTAGGTTATTTGAAAGAAGATGTATTTAAAGCTTGTGCATATTATGAAGATAAAAAAGAATATGTTCTGATAAAATCATTTTGTGATGCTGAATTGGGTATTGGTACAAAGATTACAGAAGGCCAAGTTTCAACATCAAATGTTAAAATCATTTCTTCTCCACCTTCTAATATAGAAAGTCTAGAGGAACATAGAGAATATTTAAAAAACACTATTAAAGTAAATACCTAGATATTATTTTTTATTTTCCAGAAAAGTTTCAAAAAAAGCTATTTTTATTGAAAGATCTTTGATTTTCTCTCTAATATATTTTATAATACCTCGTTCTCTCTTTTCTATTATCATATTTTTACCTATTGGAATATCATTTGGTTTAATCTTATCTGCATAAACATATTTTGAAGTGACCTCCATAGTATCTCCTGTTTCTATGCATCTTTCATATATTGATATGGCTTCTTTATAATTATTAATAGATTCATCATATTTATTGACTTCTTCGAGTAATTCTCCAAGATTGCTATAGAATTTAGCAATTTTAAATTTTTTAAAATTAGGCCAATTTGATTTTTGTTTTATTGTGTTCTCTGTTTTTTTTATTTTAGCTTCTAATTTAATTTGATGGTATTTTTTCATTTCTTCCAAATTATCCTCTTTCTCATAAATATCTTCTAAAACGCCAGCATTCCAAATTATTCTCTGTAGACTATTAATATCTTGGGAAAGTTCTAAAGCTTTTTTAGTCATCCCGATAGCTTCTTCACCTTTACAACATTCAAAACCATAATGAGAATATAGGTCTGCTAATTTTCCTTTTGAAGAATTTTCTTTATTTTCTTCCTCTTTAATCTTATTTTGATATTCTTCTTTTTTTTCTTCAACATATTTCAATGGATCAAATTGTTCACATTCATTTGAAGAACAAATTTGTCCTGTCATTAAATTCATTACTTGGCCTTCTTGTTCATTTTGTTTGATTTTTTTATTTTGTACAGCACTTGAAGATAATCCAATAGAATTTACAAATAAAAATGTTGCAATTAAACTTAGCCAGATTGGTGTTCTCATAGGAACTTAAGTGATAACTTATATTTAAATCTTTTCTTTTTGTGTCACTTAACAGTAATGATAGCTTTAAATATTTTTGTAATAACAATTATAAATTCATTTTTTCTTTGTTTTATATGACAATGATAAACTTATATGCTGTTGGCGGTTACAATGAAGTTGGCAAAAATATGACAATAATCGAGGTAGGCGATGATGCTTTTATTTTTGATTCTGGTTTATATTTGCCTCCAATAGTTGAAATGGAAGAAGAGCAGAAAAGGGGGGGCTATACTGAAAGAAAGTTGAGAAATATTGATGCTATTCCTAATGATGTTGCTATTAAAGGTATGGAAAATAAAGTTCGCGCAATGTTTGTTAGCCATGCACATTTAGATCATGTTGGAGCCATCCCATATACTGCACAACGTTATAAGGCTGAAGTTGCTGCAACACCCTTCACTATTGAAGTGCTTAAAGCTTTAATTAAAGATCAAGAAAAAATAAAATTTACAAATAAATTAAGAACAGTAAGTCCTAATTCTTCTTTTATTGTTAAAGGGAAGAAAGGAGGTAAAGAATACAAAATAGAATTTCTTAATATAACGCATTCAACTATTCAAGCAGCTCTGATTGTTTTACATACGCCAAAAGGAGCAATAATTTATGCTAATGATTTTAAATTTGATAATTATCCTATTTTAGGTCAGAAACCAAATTATAAAAGATTAAAGGAAATAGCTAAGCAAGGTGTTTTTGCTTTGGTTGTTGAATCTCTTTATGCTAATTTAGAAAGAAAAACTCCAAGTGAAAAAATTGCTAGAGGTCTTCTTGAAGATGTTTTACTTACAACCGCTAATGAAAATTCCGGGATAGTTGTAACAACTTTCTCTAGCCATATAGCCAGATTAAAAAGCATTGTTGATTGTGGTAAACAACTTAACAGAGAAATTTTGTTCCTTGGTAGATCTCTCCATAAATATGTTATGGCAGCTTCTCGAGTTAATTTAGTTCCTTTTATGAAAGATATTAAAATTCTTAGTTATAGAAATCAACTTGAAAGAGCTCTAAAAAAAATTTCTAAGAACAGGAAAAAATATATGATTGTTTGTACAGGCCACCAAGGTGAACCTGGAGCTATATTAGATAGGCTTGCCCGGGGGGTTTTACCATTCACATTTTCATCTAGAGATAATGTTGTTTTTTCCTCTAGTATAATTCCTAGTCCGATAACTATAGCAAATAGAAAACAGCTTGAAAAAAGACTTAAAGCCAAAGGTGTTAGGATTTTTACAGACGTTCATGTCTCTGGTCATTGTGCTAGAGAAGATCTTAGAGATATGATTGAAATGCTACAACCACAGCACATTATTCCTGCTCATGGGGACATAACTAAATTGAGCGCATTAGCAGAACTTGCAACAGAACTTGGTTATAAATTAGGAAAAACAGTTCATATTCTTCAAAACGGTCAAAAATTAAATTTAGCTTAGGGAAAATTAGGTAAAAATGAATAAAGAAGATTTGGTATCGGCTATAAAAAATGCTCTTGAAAGGGGCGAAACCATTGAGGAGGCTAAACTTTCTTTGATGAATGCAGGTTATAATCAGGAAGATATTGAAAAAGCAACTAAAATAATAGAAAAATTAAAAGCAAAAAAGGAATTTGTTCCTCGACCAAAAATAAAAGAACAAGAACAAGAAGAACCAGAAAAATTAGAAATACCAAGTCCAAAAGAACTAAAATCAAAGCAGAGTGGAAAAATTCCAGAGCCCCCATCACCATAATTTTAATTAATATAGAACAACAAGCTTTTTTACTAAATAGGTTAAGGGAAAAATAAAAAAGGAAAATGAAATTCGCACATATTGCTGATTGTCATCTAGGTTCATGGCGGCAACCAGAGATGAGATCACTCAATCTTGAAGCTTTTAAGCAAGCTATTAATAAATGTATTTTTGAACAAGTAGATTTCATTCTAATTGCGGGTGATTTTTTTGATACAGCTATCCCATCTATTGAAATTCTTAAAGATGTAGCAGATAAATTACGTGAATTAAAAGAAAAAAATATTTCTTGTTATGTTATTCCCGGTTCACATGACTATAGTATTAGTGGTAAAAACATAATTTCTGTTTTTGATAAAGCGGGTTTATGTATTGATTTATCTCAAAAAAAAGAATTTATTCATAATAATATTTTATTTTATGGTGTTGCTGGAAGAAAAGGCAGTTTAGAACAAGAAAAAATTATTGAATTGAAAGATTATTTTGAAAAATTAAAAAATAAGATTTCTTTATTGAAAAAAGAAAAAAATATTCATAGTATTTTATTACTACATACGACTGTTTCTGAACTTCTTCCAAATAAACTAAATAAACTAAATAAAGGAATAAAATCTTTAACTATGCGCGATTTGCCTTCTGGTTTTGATTATTATGCTTTGGGTCATGTTCATTCTGCTAATATTTTTGAAAAAGAGGAAAAAACAGCCGCTTATACAGGGGCCTTATTTCCTTGTGATTTTTCTGAACTAGAACAACAACATACGGCAAATTTTTTAATCATTGAAAAAGACGATAATGATAAAGAAAGTAGAATTACTAAAAAAAATATCAAGAAAATTTCTTTAAATTTAAAAAAAATTATTAATCTAAATATTGATGCCAACGAGGAAACTATTTTCTCTCTTAATCAAAAAATTCTTGAGGAATTTAAAAAATATGATTTAAAAGATGCTATTGTTACTATTCGCATTCATGGAGTTTTAAAAGAAGGAAAACCTTCAGAACTTGATTTTATTTCTATTGAAGAAAAACTTCTATCTTTGGAGGTTTATTGTGTGCTTAAAAATACTAATAAATTTAGTAGCAAAGAGTTTGAAATAAAAATTGAAGATATTGAAACAAAAAGCATAGAAGATATTGAAAGGGATTCTTTAGCAAGGGCATTAAAAGAAGGCATAATAACACAAAAAAATAAAGATAAATTTTTGTCTTTTGTTAGAATTTTTAATATAGAAAAAAATGAAGGGGAAAAATCTTTTGATTTTTCATCTAGATTAACTAAAGAAACTGTAAAGACATTAAAACTGGATAAATTATGGGATTAGAAATAAAATAAAAAAATAAAAAATGATAATTAAAAAAATAAAATTACATAATATAAGAAGCTATCTTGATGAAATTATCGAGCTTCCAAAAGGCAAGGTTCTTCTTAGTGGAGATATTGGTTCTGGTAAAAGCACGGTCCTTCTTGCTATTGAATTTGCTCTTTTTGGAATTCAAAAAGGCATTCTTGAAGGAGCATCTATTTTAAGAAATGGAAAAAAAGAAGGTTATATTGAAGTTGAAATTGAAGTTGGCAAGCGTAAGGTAATAATAAGAAGAAATTTAAAAAGAGATAAAAATTCAGTAACACAATTAAATGCTCTTCTTACAGTTGATGGCAATCAGAAAAAACTTACTGTTACAGAATTGAAAGGTTTTATTCTTCAAATTTTAAATTATCCCATATCTATTTTGAAAAAAAGAGGGCTTATTTATAGATATACTGTTTATACCCCTCAAGAAGATATGAAAAGAATTATGTTAGAAAATACTGAAATCAGATTAGATACTTTAAGAAAAGTTTTTGACATTGATAAATACAAACGAATTCTAAATAATAGCGAAATATTTATTTCTGAACTAAAAGAAAAACAAAAAGAAAAAAAAGGTCAACTTATAGATCTAACTTTTAAAAAAGAAAATTTAAAGAAAAAAATACAATTAAAAATAGAGGCAAAGAAAAAAATAGAAAATTTAAATTCTCCTTTAATAAAATTACAGCATGAACTTACAAATCTAAAAAATGAATTAAAAGAGGAACAAAAAAACATTTCTGTTTTGAATGAAGTAAAAATTAAAATAGCAAAAATAGAAACTGAATTAGAAGAAAAAAATTCCAATATAAAAGAAATTGAGGAAGAAGACGAGGAATTAGATAAAATGATTAAAGGGCTTAAATTAGAATTATCTTCTCTTAAAAAAAATAAAGATTTGGCTGAAGAAAAATTTGAAATTGAAGATAATCTAAAAAATGGAAAAGATAATGAAAAAATATTAGAGAGGCAATTAGTAGCCTTTAAAATAAACAAAGAAAAATTTTTACAAGATCTTAAAAGGATGTCAAAACTACGGTTTTGTCCTACTTGTAAACAAAAAGTCCCATTAGAACACCGAGAACAAATTATAAGCGACATAAATAAACAATTAGAAAAAATTGAAAAGGATGTAAAAAGAAAAGAACCGGGTTTGTTGGAATTGAAAAAAGACCTTATAAAACTAGAAGCAAAATTAAGAGAAATAACAGAACGAGAAAAAGAAATTGCGGCTTCAAAAATCAGATTAAAAAATCTTCATGAAAAAGAAACAAAAAAATTGAAACTTTATAATATGAAAAAAGAAATTATGAAAAAAATATCTGAATTAGAAAAAATAAAAGAATTTGAAAAGACGACATTTAAAAAATATAAAAATCTTGAAGAGCAACATGAAAAAACCATGGAAATTTTGGAAGAAAAACAGAGAAGAGAAAAGAAAATTTTAATGGAAAAAGCAGGTTTTGAACAATCTTTAAAAAATTTAAGAGAAGAAATAACTGAATTAAAAGATGAAATTAATCAAAAAGAGATTATAGCTCAAAACATTTCTGAACTGCAAAGTTTTCAAAGTTTCTTAGAACAAAATTTTTCTGCGGTAATTGAATTGATGGAAAAACAAGTGATGTTAAAACTTAATGCAGAATTTAATCTTCTTTTTAAAAAATGGTTTATGATGCTTGTTGATGATTCACATCTTGAAGTAAGAGTTAATCCTGAATTTACCCCGATTATAGAACAAAGCGGTTATGAAATTAATTATAACTACCTTAGCGGCGGTGAGAAAACAGCCTTGGCTCTTGCTTATAGACTTGCATTAAATCAGGTAATTAATTCAATGTTAAGTAAGATTAATACAAGAAATCTTCTTATTTTAGATGAACCTACAGATGGTTTTTCTGCTGAACAATTGAATAAAATGCGGGATGTTTTATATGAATTAAAAACTGAGCAACTTATTTTAGTAAGTCACGAATCAAAAATAGAATCTTTTGTTGAACATATTATTAAATTTGCAAAACAAGGTCATATCAGCAAGATTATTGAATGAATTTTTTTGATGAAATTTAATAGAAAAAAATAATAAACTATTTAAACAATATTAGCATATAAAAAATATGAAAAAGAAGGTAATATTTTATTTTTTGATTATGGTATTATTCTTGTTTCTAATATTATTACCTTTGATTAGGGCCGAAACAGTTATGGAACTTAAAAAACAAACCATTTATGATGTTGTTCCATATGAAAATGTTAATATTCCAGCAGAATACACCTTAACAGTTAGAAATCCAAATTCTTATAATGATGTTTTTAGAATTTATACTCTTCTTGAAGCAGAATTACTACCAAACTCTGATTTTCAACTTCCAGCAGGAGAAGAAAGAACAATTACTGTAACTTTGCGTCCTGAAGATTCTTTAAAAGATAGATGCAGGGATAAAGTATGTAAAATCCATTATTATTTTAAAGCTATAAAAACAGGAATAATTGAAGATGGTTTTGAAATAAGAATTCTTTCCTTAGATAATATAATGACACCCCACATTCCGGCAGTAATTTCAAGAGATGATTCTAAAATTATATTTGATATTGAAAACAAAAGAAATATTGATCTTGACGAGGTTAAATTCACTATTAATTTTGATTTTATTTTGGAATCAGAAGAAACAAAAAATATAACTTTAAACTTAGGACCAGAATCAAAATCAAAAGTTATGGAGTTTAAATTAGATACGTCAAAACTTAAAACAGCTGTTGCAGGAGATTATGAAGCTGAATTAAAATATCTTATAACAGGAAAAGATGGAGAAGTATATGAACATACTACAAAAAAAATAGTTAAACTAGAAGAAGTTACAAGTTTAATAACAAGTGAAAGCACCAACTTTGGTTTCTTTGGCTTTACTAATACTATTACCAAAAAGAATGAAGGTAACACTCCAAGATTTATTATAGTTGAAATAGTAAAGAACAGATTTGAAAATGCTTTTACTTCTTCAAATATAGAACCAACATCTAAGGAACCTTCTGGTATATTAGTAAGATGGGAATGGCAAAGAGAACTTCAGCCAGGTGAAACTTTTAACCTTGAAGTTCATACCGATTATACAATTCCAGCAATAATTTTGATATTAATAATTATAGTTATTTTAGCAATCTGGCTCGTGAGAAGACCAAGAGTTATAATAAAAAAGAAAGCCTATAGAATTAAAACAAAAGGTGGGGAATTTGCAATAAAAATTGTTCTTGTTGTCAAAAATATTGGCAGAGAAATTAAAAATGTTAAATGTGTTGATTGGCTTCCTCACATGATAAACAAAATTTATGAAAGATTTGGTATGGCAAAACCAGATAAAATAGAAAAAAATAGATTAATGTGGAATTTTGGAGATATGATGCCAGGAGAAGAGAAAGTTGTTTCTTATATTGTATATAGTAAGATTGTTCCTGTGGGTACATTAACACTTTCTAGAGCATCTGTTGCCTATACAAATAACAAGGATAGAAGAAATACGTCCTATTCAAACACCCTTCTTGTAATGGGAGAAACTGGAAAATAAAAAATAACTAAAAAAGCAACTCAAAAACTTTAAATATATTCTTTCTCTTTTAATTCTATGAAATTTATCTCTGTACAAGAGGCATTAAACAAAAAAAGAGGCAAAGTAGATCTTAGAGGTTGGGTTTATCAATTGCGAAAATTAAAAGATAAAGTTTTTCTTGTCCTTAGAGACTCAAGCAGCATTATTCAATGTGTTATTTCAGAGAAAAAAACAAGATTATGGAAAGAGGCAAATAAACTGACAATAGAAAGCAGTATTGAAATTTCTGGTTCTTTAAGAGAAGACAAGAGAGCCCCTAATGGTTATGAACTTATTGTTGAAAAAATAAAAATCATTGGTCTTGCAGAAAAATATCCTTTACAAGTTCGCAAACAGTATCTTAGCCCAGAACTTTTGCTCGATTATAGACATCTTTCTATTAGGGATCCAAAAATGCAGGCTATAATGAAAATTCGTTCAACTGTTTTTCAAGCAATACGTGAATATTTTAATAAAGATGGTTATTATGAATTTCATACTCCTTTTATAGTTTCAGTAGCAGAATCTGGGCAAACTTTATTTGAAGTAAATTATTATAATAAAAAATTATCTTTATCACAAACGTGGCAATTTCATGCAGAAGCTGGCATGTATAGTTTAGGAAAAATTTATACTATTGCACCATCATTCAGGGCAGAAAAATCAAAAACAATAAGACATTTATCTGAATATTGGCATGCTGAAGCAGAAGCAGCATGGATGAATCTTGATGAATTGATGGATCTTGGTGAAGCGTGCGTTAAATATGTTATTAAAAAAGTTCTTGAAAAAAATAAACCACAACTGGAATTTTTAAAACGAGACATAGCATTATTGAAAAAATATCTAAATAAAAAATGGCCAAGAATTACTTATGATCAAGCCCTCAAATTATTAAAACAAAAGAAAAATATGAAAGTTCCTTGGGGAAAAGATCTTAGAACAATTGAAGAAGAAAAAATAACTGAAATTTATGGATTGCCTGTTTTTGTAACTAATTATCCAAAAGAAGTTATGGCTTTCTATAAACCTCGTGATAAAAAAAATCCAAAAACAGCAAGATGTTTTGATTTATTGGTTCCAGAAGGTTGGTGTGAATTGATTGGGGGTTCTGAAAGAGATATAAATATTAATGAATTAAAAAAATCATTAAAAGAAGCTGGGGAGAAAATTGAAAATTATAATTGGTATTTAGAATTAAGTAAGTATGGCGCTGTTCCACATGCTGGATTTGGTCTTGGAATTGAAAGACTTATTGCTTGGATATGTAAACTTGATTCAGTAAAAGAGGCAATAGCTTTTCCAAGAACCATGGTAAGATATAAACCATAAATTATTTTCATTTGATTAAAATATAAAACAAAAAGAAAATATAAAACAAAAAACAAAAATGGCAAAGAAAAAGAAAAAATCTAAAAAGAAAACTAGGAAAAAAACAAAAGTAAAAGCAAAGAAAATAAAGAAAGTAAGAACAGTAATAAAAAAGAGAAGCAAAGGAAAACGTAAAGCCGCATTGGTTTTAAGTGTTATTGCAATGATATTTCTTGTTGTTTATGCAGTATATATATTTGTAGCAAAAGATCAGATTTTAGATCAAATACAACAGTCTTTAGCTGATTATCCTGAAGCAGCCGCAATGTTTGGTTCTATTTCAACCATATTATTTGCAATAGCTTTGATCTGGCTTGTTTTAGCAGTTATAAATATTTTTACATTGTATGCATTGGAACATAAAAAGAAAGTTTGGTATATTTTATTGATTGTAGGAATAGTTTCAATATTATCAGGTAGATTAGTATCAGGAGCACTTAATATAATTTCTAGTATTCTTTACATAAGAAATAGATAAAAACAAAAAATTAAAAGAAAGAGGAAAGAATGAAAATAAATAATCTAAATATAGATTGGCTTGGCCATGCATCATTTAAAATTATTATAAAAAATAAAGTTCTTTATATAGACCCTTATCAACTTACAACAGAAAATAAAGCTGATGCAGATATTATTCTTTTAACACATAGTCATTATGATCATTGTTCCCAGCAAGACATAGAAAAAATTGTCAAAGATGGAACAGTGATAATTTGTACAGCTGACTGCCAAAGCAAAATAGTAAGAGTTGGGAAAAAAATCAGTATTGAATTAATAGAGCCAGGAATTGAAATTGATATAGGTGAAATTAGAATTAGAGCCATTGAAGCATACAATCTAAACAAGAAGTTCCATCCAAAATCAGAAAGATGGGTTGGTTATATAATTCAGGAAAATAACACAGTTATTTATCATGCAGGAGACACTGATATAATAAAAGAGATGGAAAAATTAACAGGATATAGTAAAAAAGGTAATACATTCATAGCCCTACTTCCAATAGGGGGAACATATACTATGAATGCAGAAGAAGCAGCCAAGGCAGCTTCAATAATCAAACCAACTTTAGCAATACCGATGCATTATGGCGCAATAATTGGTTCAAGACAAGATGCAGAAAAATTTGTTGAGCTTTGTAAAGAAGAAGGCATTGATGCTCAAATTTTAGAAAAAAGTTAATAATCTTTAATTTTTATTGATTTTTATTTTATGTCTAAATCTAACTTTTGATTTTATTTTTTTCCTCTTCTCAACCTTTAAATCAATATAAAGTTCTCTAATAGATACAATGGCCCAAACTAAATTAAGGAGAAGAAAAGGCCAACTTTTGATTAAAAAAGAATAACTGAATAGTAAGGCAGAACCAATTAAATTAATAATATCATAAATAGGATATTTAGCTTTCCATTTATGGATTTGATTCATAAAAAAAGCAAACAAGATTAAAAACATACCAGAAAAGCCAATTATCACTTCTATCATAATAATTAAAGGGCGCCTAATTTTATAAATCTTATTAATTTATTGAACTAATGGTTGGGATGACTAAAACGAAAGTAGAAATTGGGAAGAATTATCATTTAATTTTAGAACTTTTGATTACCTTATATAAAAACAATAATTATAAAATAGAAAAAGATATTTATGATGAGAAAGGAAAAAATCTTATTTGTTATCTGTGTTTAAAACCAATTAAAGAAGAACATCCTTATTTCATTATTTCAAATAAAGGATTGAATATGGTTACTGAAATAAGAACACATAAAAAATGTATTGATAATCTGATTAATTAAATTTTTAATCAAATTTCATAATCCTATCTTCACGATCTTCTTTCATCAATAAAACCACTCTAGAATTTTCTTTTTCATCAATTATTTTATAACCAGAATATTTTGCAACTTTCTCTGCAAAAGCTCTTACTTCAAGATGTTTAGGCATGAAATCAACACCGAGTCTTTCACGTGAAAAACCAACAGCAACATAACCTTTAAGTTCAATAAACATTGGTTGGGCTATCTTTATTAATTCTGCATATTGCTCAGGCTTAACCATATTCATATTTCTTATACAGGTTATTCTTATTACAGTTCTTGTTTTTAATTTTGGTAATAATTTTAGAGTCTTCATCAAATTTTCCCATTTTCCTGTTACTGGCCTATCTATTTTTTTATATAATTCTTCATTTGGAGCATCAACTGAAACATATAATTGGGTTGGCATTTCTATTTTTTCTAGAACCTCAGGAAGCATGCCATTTGTAACTAAAAAAGAACTGATTTTTCTTTTATGTAATTCTTTAATCAACTCACTTATTTTTGGATAGATTGTTGGTTCTCCTGCAAGACTAATAGCAAAATGTTTTGGATGAAATGCTTCTTGTAATTTTGCTTTATTAGCATTTTTATTTCCCATGAAACCAATGAGTTGTTTTCTTTGAGCTTCTATACATTTATCAATAATTTCTTTTGGATCATCTATTTCTTTTAATATTTTATCTCCAAGAGTATATTCTATAGCGCGCCAGCAGAAAATACATCTATGTTGGCACCAAGCAACAGCTGGGGTCATCTGACAGCATCTATGACATCTTATTCCATAAAATTTTTGTTTATAGCAGATATCCTGATCTAAAATTGATTTTTTAGTCCATCTGCAGATCTGTACAGCTGAATGATTTCCAACCAACGCATAATGTTGTTTTGTCAATAAATTTTTAATTTTTTCTGGCAACATAATAAAGAAAACATTAAAAGCATATTTAAATTTATTCTGAGATGAAAATAAGACATCAACAGATCGGAAATATTCTAATTTTTAATAAAATCTTAAAAAAAGAGGCCATGAAATTTTTTAAAAAATTTCCCCGCATCAAAACAATTTGTATAAGAACAGGAAAAATAAAAGGCAAATTTAGAAAACCGCAAATTAAAGTAATAGCATCAAGAGTTAAAAGAGATAAGACTTTAACTATTCATAAAGAATCTGGAATTCTATATAAATTAGATATAAAAAAGATTATGTTTGCTAAAGGAAATATTAATGAAAGACATAGAATAGCCAAAATAGCTAGAAAAGATGAAATTGTTTTAGATATGTTTGCAGGAATTGGTTATTTTTCTTTACCTATAGCAAAAAAAGTCAAGAAAATTTATTCAATAGAACTAAATCCAGAATCTTACAAATTTTTGATTGAAAATATAAAATTAAATAAAATAAATAATATCAAAGCGATTAAAGGAGATTGTTCTAAAGTTATCCTAAAATTAAATATTAAAGCAGACAGAATTATTATGGGTTTTCTTCCTTCTCCATTCAAATTTTTTAATATAGCATTTAAAGCAGCAAAAAAAGACACAATTATTCATTATTCTTGTTTAATTGAAAGAGCAAACCCAAAAAAAGAGATTAAAGAATTAGTAGAAAGAATAAAAAGAATCAAGAAAGTAAAATTAATTAGGGCTGTTTATGTTAAAAGTTATTCTCCTAGATTAGATCATTATGTGTTGGATCTTATTAGAATATGAAGTAATAAATTATTCCAAAAGCAAACAACAGGATTAATAATGCTGCAATAAACCAATTTATAGGAATTTTATATTCTGGTTTTCTTTTTCCCAATTTTTTAGCCCTAATTGCCATTAAAACTATTAATATACCTCCGAGCCCGCCAGCAACAGCTCCTGAAAATGAAATTATTTGTATAAATGTTGCAAGTTGAAAATAAATGATTGCTAAACCTATAATTAAAACAGGAACACACGTAAGAAACCATGCTGTTAGTCTTGTAAATTTTAAATCATACCAAAAAATTTGTTTTTGTGCTATTCCAATTGCGAGGAAAGAAGTAAACATTGTAAATACTGCAAACAAACTAACGAGTCTGCCTAAAGCAATTGTTGCAATTTCTGGAGTTGCTTGTCCACTATATGCAAAAACAGTTAGAGTAAAGATAAGATAAATAATAATTGGAGTAATGCTGCCAATTATAATAGCTTTTTTCATTGAAGTCTTTGCTTTTTTGCTTATCAATATTTCTCTCATTTCCGGAATTGCGGCAAAACCAAGATATGCAAAAAGAATTGCGCCATAAGGAAAAAAGAATCTAAAAAACAAAAGCGAATTAAATGTTTTTAAATTAGCTAATTGTGCTTGTGGTAAAAAGAAGATGGTTATGGCAATAATAATAGCAATAATTGCACCTAATCCAATTAACTCACCTTTCCCAAGTGTTTTTAGACCAAAAAAGATTAGAGTTGCCATTAATATAAAAAAGATTCCAGAAAAAAGAATTTGAAAAGAAACAGCAGAAGATCCTAAGAAAATAAAACTAAGAACTTCCCCTTCACCAAACATGTAAGCAATTAAAGCACCATACTGGACAAACATCATTGAAATCAACATTAAAATTCTCCCTGATTTTCCTAAATAAATTGAAGCATAACCAGGAAGTTGATGTTTACCTTTTGTTCTTAAAACAATTTCCCCGAGATAAAGATGAACTAATAACATAATAAGACCGATTCCAATAAGATTAATTAAACCCCAAACTAAACCAGCTTGAGCAAAAACATAGGGAATTCCAAGAATACCTGCCCCTATAATCATCCCAAATAATATGGCAATAGCTTCGGCAGTATACAACCTCTTTTTCATGATCAAATTAAACAAAAACACTTATTAAGCTTTTTCTCTTCTGTATTTTGGGCCTATAGTCTAATGGATAGAACAACTGGCTTCGGACCAGTAGATGGGGGTTCGACTCCTCCTAGGCCCATCAACCTTCTATAAAATAAAAAGTTTCATTCCCTTTAACATGCTTTTCAAATTTTAATTCTAATGAAAAAAGCATGTTTTCAAACCATCTTCTTTCTTTCAAGTGTTTTCTTCCACCTAAAGTGATGTTAGAAAAACTGGTGATAATAAGTTTTGATTTTTTTGATATTTCTTTTATTATTTTTTTAGTTATATTCTGTTCTATATCTTCAAGAGCATCAAAAACTTTTAAACATAAATAAATATCACTTTGTTCAAAATTCATGTTAAGAATATTTTTACTGAAAATTTTTGCATTAATCTTTTTTTCTTTGGCAAACCTATTAACAAATTTTATAATAGCCTCATCTATATCATAACCAATATATTCTTTTGGCAGGAAGTTGTTGTAATATAAGGCAATTAGGTTAAAACCACATCCAAGATCAATAATTTTTCTTGACTCAATTTTTTTTATTTTTTGTATAAGCCAACCATAAGTTTTCTTTCTTTCTCTTGTTGATCTGTGTATATTTATTAGATCTTCTGAAAATTGCATTTTTTCAAATTTTCTATAGAATTTTGGTGCAAGAGCTGAAGTAGAAATTTTTCTAAGCTTGGCTCTTATTAATTTCATTTTTTCTCTTTCTGTTCTTGCTTTGATTAGTGTTGAAAGTTTTTTTATAAAATTTTTGTTTATGAAACTATAAGGTTTCTTTGCTATTACTTGATTTATAATATCTGCCATATTCATATTATTCATCTTTTTATTAAGATATAAAAATTTATAAATTTACTTTATCTATCTATTTTAGAAAAAGAGGCATAAAAGAATGAAATATACTGATTATGTTGATTTAGATTATAAACCAACTAGAAGCGATATTATTTGTGAATTTTATATGGAGCCCACTAGTGGCGTTAAACCAAAAGAAGCTGCTGGAGCAGTAGCTTCTGAAAGCTCGGTTGGAACATGGACAGAAGTTACAAAAGCTCCAAAAAGAATTGATAAACTTGCTGCTAAAGTTTTTTATATGAAGCAAAATAATAAAAAAGGCCATTATATTAAAATTGCTTATCCTTATGTTTTGTTTGAAGATAATAACATCCCCCAAATTCTTAGCAGTATTGCTGGAAATATTTTTGGAATGAAAATTGTTGATAATTTGAAATTACTTGATATAGAATTTCCAGAACTGCTTATCAAGGCTTTTAGAGGTCCTCTTTATGGGATTAAGGGGGTTAGAAAACTGTTGAAAATAAAAAATAGACCACTTCTTGGAACTATTGTTAAACCAAAAATAGGTTTGAATGAAAAAGAACATGCACAAGTTGCTTATAATGCTTGGATTGGCGGTTGTGATCTTGTTAAAGATGATGAAAATTTAACAAGTCAGTCATTTAATAAATTTTTAAGCAGAGTTGTTGAAACACTAAAATCTAGAGATAAAGCTGAAAAAATTACAGGAGAAAGAAAAATGTATATGCCAAATATTACATCTGAGACAAAAGAAATGCTACGAAGAGCCAAATTTGTTAAAAAACAGGGTGGAGAATATGTTATGGTTGATATTATTTCTTGTGGTTGGAGTGCTTTACAAACTTTAAGAGAAGCTAATCAAGATTTAAAATTAGTTTTACATGCTCATCGTGCAGGTTATGCTGCCTTAACTAGAAACCCAAAACATGGCATTAGTATGTTAGTTATTGCCAAGCTAGCTAGATTAATTGGTTTAGATCAACTTCATATTGGAACTATTATTGGAAAGATGGCAACACCAAAAAAAGAAGTTATTGATTTAGATCAAGAAGCAGAAGAAAAAATGATTCTTGATCACAGATTAGATTCAAGACACATATTAGAACAAAGATGGCATCATATTAAACCAATGTTTGCTGTCTGCTCTGGCGGCTTACATCCCGGGCATGTTCCTTATCTTGTTAGACATATTGGCAAAAACATAATAATTCAAATGGGTGGCGGCATTCATGGTCATCCTTTGGGAACTCTTGCAGGAGCAAAAGCTGCTCGTCAAGCTTTAGATGCTACAATAAAAGGAAAAAAATTAAGAGAATATGCTAAAACACATATGGAATTGAAAAAAGCCCTGGAATTTTTTAAATAACTTTTAAGTTATTTATCTTCTTATCTTATTTTTGAAATGGTCTTCTAAAACTGGTCTTTTTGTTTGATAAAAAATTCCTATGGGAATTTTTATTTTCCTAGAATTATAATTCCATTTTTCCGCGAGTTCCATTGCTTTTTTCATATTATTTTTATTATTTATTTTATACATTAAATTATCTAAATTATTCATCTCTAAATTAAACACAAGACAATTCTGTATTATGTCAATAAAAGAGAAACCTTTATGTTTTATTGCTTGCTCGAGTATTTTAGAAGTATGTTCTATATCTTGTGCATTACATCTTGCTACAAATGTTGCTCCGCTAGCAAGAGCAAGTTTAATTGGATTAATTGGATGATTAAATTCTCCTAATGGCTGCGCTTTAGTTTTATAGCCTTGCTGAGAGGTTGGTGTTGCTTGCCCTGTTGTTAATGAAAAAGATTGATTATTATTTACAATTAAAGTTATGTTGGCATTATATCTTCCTGCATGGATAAAATGGGACATTCCTTCGGCATATGTATCTCCATCTCCGGCAAAACCCAAAACAACTAATTTGGGATTTCCAAGTTTTATACCTAAAGCAACAGGCAGAACTCTTCCATGTAAACCATAAATTCCGCTAAGATTTAGATAATCAAATATTTTTCCATGACATCCGATTCCAGTGGCCATAGCAATATTTTTTTGTTTAATTCCAGATGCGATTATATTTTTAAGAGTTCTTTTTACACTCTCAAGCACCATAAAATTTGTACATCCAGGACACCAAGTAATTTCATTTTTTGTTGATAAATTAATTTTCTTATTTTTCATTTTATTTTTAAAATTTCTTTTTTTAATTCATCTAAATTGAAGGGCCTTGAATCATATTTTAAAATTCTATTTTTAATTTTAATTCCTGTTTTCTCGCGGATAAGTCTACCTAATTGACCTGTTAAATTATTTTCAATCAAAATAACATTATTTGCTTTTTCTATCTCTTTCTTTATTTTTTTTGACATTGGTTTAAGATATAAAACTTGCAAGAATTTAAAATCAAGACCTTTAATTGCATCCAAAATAACTGTTTTTGTTGAACCCCAGGCAATAATTAAATTTTTACTTTCTTTTTTTCCATAAATTTTAATCATTTCAAATTTCTCGCATTCTTTTTTAATTGCTTCATATTTTTCTATTCTTTTTTCTGCATTTCTTTTGGTAATTTCTGCCGATTCTGTAGTGTTTCCAAAAACATCATGTTCATAACTATTTGCTTTGACAATTTCTTTTCCAGGAATTTTTCTATTTATTTTTATTTTTAAAATTTTATTTGGTTTTCTATCTGTACTGAATTCGGATTCAGCTAAATGTTTGTCAGAAAGTATTATTGATAAAGAATTAAATTTTTGTGAAAGATAAAAAGCTTCATTTGTTTTTTCAATACATTCAATTGGATCGCCTGGAGCAATCACCACTCTTGGAAATTCACCATGGCCTTCCCCTAATGCTATATTTAAATCTGCTTGACTTGTATATGTTGGAACTCCTGTTCCGGGTCCTGAACGAGATGCTAAATAGACAACTAAAGGAATTTCTGACATTCCTTGAAAGCTTAATGCCTCTGCCATTAAATCAAAGCCCCCCCCTGAAGTTCCTACCATAACTTTAGCTCCAGTAAAACTAGCCCCTAATCCAGCATTTGCTACGGCAATTTCATTTTCAGGTTGAAAAACTATAAGATTATGTGTTTTTTGTTTATCAGCTAATTTATGCATAACCCCTGTTGCGGGAGTCATCGGATAAGCAAAATAAATGTCAATACCGGAATTTATTGCTCCTTGCACTATTCCTTTTGTACCAGACATTATGGTTATTTTATTTTTTAATTTTTTTAGATTAAATTTATTCTTCTGACTTTCATAGCCTTTTTCAGATGCAGAAATGGTTTCTTTATTATTAAATTGTTTTTTTATTTCTTGAATCAAATATTTTTTATCTACGCCAAGAATTTTGGTTAATGCTCCTGCAAGAATAATATTAGTGTTTTTTCTATCTTTTTCATTTTTTTCAAATTCTTTAAAATGTATTATAAATCCATTTTTTTTCAAATTCTTTTTGTGAATTTTAATTGTTTTTTTATCTAAAGAAACAATTCCATCAAATTTAGTTTTAAAACTTCCTATTTTTTTGTCTGAAAAACTTATTATATTAAAATTATGTCCCCCAGTAATTAAAGAAGGATAATCTCTATAATTAAAAACAAAATATCCTTGTTTAACTAAAATATTAGAAATTATTTTAGAAATTGTATCAATGCCTTGACCAGCTTTTCCCCCGATAAGAATGTTTAATTTCACTTTGCCTCTTTTTTTGTTTTATTTATTAGTTTATAAAAACTAAAAATATATTTAAATGTATTGTTATTTATTAAAGATAGGTAAAAGATAAAAGAAAAAGAGATGAAAATGGATGTATGGAAAAAAGCTGAAAAAGATATAATTTTTCATAAAAATAAAATAAATATAATTGAAAATTGTGTTGATAGATATGCTAAACAAAATCCAAAAAAATTAGCTTTTGTTTTTGAGAATGAAAAGGGAAAAATTAAAAAATATTCATATAAGAAATTGCAAAATGAGGTAAATAAATTTGCAAATTTATTAAATAAACTTAGAATCAAGAAGAAATCTCGTATTTTTATCTTTTTGCCAAAAATTCCAGAACTTTATATTGGTTTTCTAGGAATAATAAAACAAGGAAGTATTGTGATTCCATTATTTGAATCTTTTCAGACTCAAGGATTAGAATTAAGATTAAAAAGAGGAAATGCAGAGGTTATCATAACAAATAAAAAATTACTGAAAAGATTAAAGCATAAAATTAAAGGGATGAAAACAATTATAGTTGATTCTGGCAAATATAAAACATTAATAAAAAAATCTTCAGAGAATTTTAAAGCTGTTTTGAAAAATAAAAAAGAAACAGCTTTGATGCTTTTCACTTCTTCAACAGCAGGAACTCCGGTCGCGGGTATTGAACTTTCACATTATGGAATAGTACAACAGCATTTTACAGGCAAATCTATTTTAAACTTGAAAAAAAATGATAGATATTGGTGCACAGCCCACCCAGGTTGGGTTACTGGAGGCATTTATGGAATTATCACCCCCCTCAGTATTGGTTGCACTAGTTATATTTATACCCCGCATTTTAGTGCGAGAAAATGGATCAATTTTTTAAAGAAACACAAAATCTCTATTGTTTATACAGCACCTACAGCACTAAGATTATTAAAATATAATATAAAAAAGAGTGACTTAAAATATATAAAAAATATATTTAGCGTTGGAGAGTCTTTAACTAAAACAACCTTTGATTTTTATAAAAAATTAGGGGTAGAAATAAATGATACTTATTGGCAAACAGAAACAGGGGCCATAGTCATAGCTAATTCCCCCTTTCTAAATAAGAAACCCGGAAGTATGGGGAAAGCAATTCCAGGAATACAAGCCAAAATAGAAAAAGGGGAGATTATTTTAAAAAAAGGCTGGCCTGCAATGATGACCGGAATTTATAGACATCAAAAAATGTATAAAAATTATTTCAAAAATAACTGGTTTTATACTAAGGATTTAGCAGAAAAAGATAGACAAGGATATTTTTTCTTTAAAGGAAGACATGACGATATAATAAAAACTTCTGGTGAAAGAGTTTCACCTATTGAAATAGAATCGGAGTTAATGAGACACCCTGCAGTAAAAGAAACTGTGATTATTGGGATTCCAAATAAAATAAAAGGCAGTATAATTAAAGCATTTATAGTTTTAAATAGCAATTTCAAACCAAGTAAAAAATTAAAACAAGAACTAACGATGTTTGTAAAGAAAAATTATGCAGGGCATTCTTATCCTAAACAAATCCAATTTATACATAAAATGCCAAAAACCAATTCTGGGAAAATTATAAGAAGCAAACTAAAAAATTATAGAATATAAAATTATACTATATTTTGGCTTGAGAAAATACGAAAGATTTATAAGTATATTTTCTGTTTTCATAAATAAATAAAATGGCAGAAAAACCAAATTTTAATATCGTGTTTATAGGACACGTAGATCATGGAAAAAGCACAGCAATCGGAAGAATGTTTTTCGAGACTGGAAACTTTTCTGAGCAAGAACTTAAAAAAATGAAGGATATTGCAGAGAAGCTTGGAAAGAAAGGTTTTGAATTTGCATTTGTTATGGATAGATTTAAGGAAGAAAGAGAGAGAGGACTTACAATCGACTTGGCATATAGAAAGATTGTTACGCAAAAATATAGTGTAACTGTTATTGATGCTCCAGGTCATAGAGACTTTGTCAAGAACATGATTACAGGAACATCTCAAGCAGATGCAGCAATTCTTGTAATAGCTGTCCAACATGGTGTTATGGCTCAAACCAAAGAACATATATGGTTGGCTAGAACAATGGGTGTTAGTCAAATTGCGGTTTTAATTAATCAAATGGATACAGTGAATTATGATGAAGCAAAATACAAGAAAGTTATTGAAGATGTATCAGGATTGTTAAAAACAGCGGGTTATAAACCAGATAAAATGAATTTTATTCCAGGAAGTGCTTTTGTTGGAGATAATATCACTAAAAAATCAGACAAACTTAGTTGGTATAAAGGTCCAACACTTCTTGAACAATTTGATCTTTTTGAGGCTCCAAAAAAACCAACAGATATACCACTTAGAATGCCGGTTCAGGATGTTTATACTATAACTGGAATAGGCACTGTTCCTGTTGGAAAAATTGAAACAGGAAAAATGAAAGTTGGCGAAAAGGTTATTGTTCTTCCATCAAAGAATGGAAAAGGTATTGAAGGAGAAGTAAAGACAATAGAAATGCATCATGAACAACTTAAAGAAGCTATTGCAGGAGACAATGTTGGTATTAATATTAGAGGAGTAGGAAAAGCAGATATTGCAAGAGGAGATGTTATTGCTGGCACAGATAAACCTCCAGTAATTGTCGAGGAATTTACAGCACAAATAGCAGTTATTAATCATCCAACTGTTATTGCAAAAGGTTATACCCCTGTTTTACATATTCATACAGCACAAGTACCAGCACAATTTATAGAATTGCAAAAAACACTTGATCCAAAATCAGGCCAAGTAGCTAAAGAACACCCAGATTTTGTCAAGAATGGAGACGTAGTTATTGCAAGATTAAAACCACTTAAACCTTTAGTAATTGAGAAACAATCTGACAATCCACATATGGCAAGATTTGCAGTTAGAGATGCTGGACAAACAGTGGCAGCAGGCATATGTATTGACCTGGTTCCTAAAAAATTTGAGTAAATTAATAATTTCTAAATTTCTTTTTTAGTTTTTTATTTTGTAGCTTGAGCTCTAGAAAAAAAAGTAAGCCCTAAAATAAAAAGATTTATAAATAGGTAAGCCCTAAAATTAATATGTACATTGAAAAGAAAATAATAAATAATAAACCGTATTTTTATGCAAAGATTAGTGTAAAATATAGGGAGAAGGTTAAGACAAAGACTATTGCTTATCTTGGTAAGGATAAGATAAGTAAAGAAGAAATTAAAAAAAGATTAAAAAAGATTTCTAAAAAAGATATAGAAAAAAGAAAAAAAGAAGCTAAGAAAGAGATAATAGCCTCTTTTATTAACTGGAATAAATTCTTTATTAAAAAAGACCAGCTTTTGAAACTTCAAGAACTAAAGAAATTATTTATAAAAAAACTGAAATTACTTGATAAAAAAATAATAGAAGACATGTTTAATGATTATCTAACTTATTATATCTATAATACCAACGCTATAGAAGGTAATACTCTTACTTTAAAAGATACTGATTTATTATTGAATAAAGGCATAACACCACAAGGTAAAAATCTTAGAGAAATAAATGACCATATCAATGCTAAAGAAGTCTTTAATTTTATTTTGGGAAATAAAAATCTTAAAATAAACCATAAGACCATAGTTAAACTACATTCTATGCTTATGGAAAATATTGACAAAAGAATTGGCTATAGAAAACACGAAGTTAGAGTTTTTGGTGCAGCATTTAAAACAACTCCTGCTAAGTTTGTTAAAACAGACATGGACTTGCTCTTAAAATGGTATAGAAAAAATAAAATTTTTTTACACCCTTTAATTTTAGTGTCTATTTTTCATAGTAAATTTGAGAGGATTCATCCTTTTTATGATGGAAATGGAAGAATAGGAAGACTTCTTGTAAATTTGATTCTTTTGCAAAATAATTTCCCTTTAATTATAGTCAGCAATGCTCAAAGAAAGAAATATTATGATGTCTTAACTAGAGCAGATCAGGTTGGTTTAACAGAAATTGATGAACATTATAAGAACATAGTGCAATTTTTTTATTTTAGTATCTTAAAAACCTGGAATACAATTTTTAATAGATGGGGCTGATTTTTTATTTTTTCTATGTTTTATGGCTTTGGTTCAATAATTGTTTACCCTTTTCGTGTTTATCTTTTATAAACCAAAAAAGCAATTGTAAGGGGTAAGTTTTTTCATACCTAAAAACAAAAAAAATCTAAAAACTAAGCAACTTTATTTTTTAGTAGATTTTATCATGGTGATCATACTCTAGAAGTTTAATAATCTTATTTTTTTCATCTATTTCATATACTAGAATAAAAGACTTACCAATGTGAACTCTTCTTGCTCCTTTCATATCCTCTCTTAGAGGTTTAAAATGATATGGGTTAGTTAGAATTTGTATGATTTTTTTATTGAGAATCTCTAGTTGTTGTTTATTTTTTTTACCCAATTTTTTAAATCTTTTATATAATTCCTTAGAAATCCCTAATTTATAATTCATTCTAAACCAAATTCCCTAGCAAAGTTTTCAATTCTAATGAACTTACCTTTCCTTACTCTTTCTAATCTTTCTAGAAATTCTTTTTTAACTTCAGGCTCTTCAGCTACTTGAGACTGAATAAATATCTCTACTTGTTTGCTCATGCTTATTCCATGTTCTTTACAAAATTTAGAGAATTTTTCATAAGATTCTTTGGATACATTAAAAGTTTTTAATACCATTTTAACACATTAAATAACATTATTTAATCTTATTTAAATCTTTCGCTTGTGTTTTTATATATTCATCAGAAAAAAAAGAAACCAAAAAAACAAAAAAAATAAACCTAAAAGCTCAATAGCTCAATCTTTTCTGATGTTGCTGCAAAATTTCTTGCTACAATAAATTGGCAGTTAATTTTTTCTGCAGCATTAATTATTGCAACAGTCACTGCAGTATCTAAGACCATAATAGGAATACTTGTTCCTCTATTTTTTGCTCCATAAAGATATCTGACAATTTCACTTGAACTGACTTTCCTCATTATTTTAAGATCCCTATTAATTATTAGAACATTTTTTGTTCCTTTGATTTGTCCAAGATATTCTTCAAGTTTCTTTTTTTGTTTATCATCTAAAATTAATTTTTCTTCAGGCTCTATTTTTATTCTTGTTTCTTTTTTCACTGTTCTTCTAATTGTTCTTCCTGTTGTTCTTGTTTGTCTGGTTTGACTTGTTTGTGTTCTTCCGGTTTTTCTTCCTCTTGTATCCTTACTTTTGTATTTATCTAAAAAATCCTTAACAGACATTTTATTTCTTAAACAGATTATTATTTCTTTTCCTGTAAGCTCTTCAACTTCTTTACCATCTGGAGCTCTTGCAACAAAATTTATATCTGCATTATTTATTGCATCTGTTGCAATAAGAATTCCGCCACGGTCGCCATCAACAAAAAGAATAGCTTGTTTTTCCTTACTAAGTTCTGTAACTGTTTTAGGAATCATAGTTCCATTCATTGCAATTGCATTTTTCATACCATAAGTCAATAGATTTAGAACATCTGCACGCCCTTCAACTATAATTATTTCATCAGATTTGTCAATATCAGGGCCAGCTGCAAGCATTTCTCTACCATATTCCTTAATTTTTGCAGTTCTAGAATGATTTACAATGTCTCTTTCTATTTCTTTAAGTTCTGGAATATTTCCATTAAGGCCTTCCATGAGCTTTTTTGCTCTCTCAATAATATAATCTCTCTTGCTACTTCTGACATCCTCTATACTCTTGACCTCAAATTTCGCATCGCAAGGTCCGACTCTATCAATGGTTTCAATAGCAGCAGCAATAATTGTGGTTTCAGCTTTATCAATAGAAGTAGGAATTTCAATTATTCCTATGGTCTTTGATTCAGCGACTTCTATGGTTGCATTTATTCTTCCTATCTTACCTTTCTTTTGTAGTTCTCGGAGTTCTAGCTCTTCTCCTAAAAGACCTTCAGTTTGGCCAAAAATAGCGCCAATAACATCTGGCTTCTCAACAACACCCTCAGCACTAAACTGAGCATTAATTACATATTTTATTGATGGGGGACTAACTTTTCCCATTTTTTACCTCCCAGAAGAATACAAATATTATTTACATAATCAATTCACATAATCAATACACTAATATACTACAAGATACCGCACCAATTTTAAAATTAATAATTTGGTTAATTAGTATTTGTTATATATGATTGTAATTTTGATTTTTGATGTGTGAAATGTGATTCTTCTGATATATTATTTTGATTTATTTATTTGTGATTTTTAATTTGTAATTTAATATAATATAAAAATAAAACCAGTATTTAAAGGTTTGGGTGTTACTACTTTGATAGGGTTAAAATAGTAAGGTTTATAAATAAGATTTTCTTTTATGATGGATTAAAATGAAAGAAAAAATTAAACATTTTTATAATCAATTAAAAAGAAATTCTAGTTTAGATTTCGCTTTAATTAATACTTTTATAACAGGATACTGTGCTTATAAAACAATTGATAGCGCAGTTAATAATGAACCAGTATGGGCAACTCTTTTTGGTTTGGGAGCCATTATCAATACTGTATTGGGCACCATTAATTTTAAGAACGCAAGAAATTATACTAGACAAAAATAATCAAACCAAAAAATCTCCAACACTTAGCTTTAGATTAAATTCTCCAGTGAGATTTTGTAACATTAATTCTTTGACCTTATTTTTGTTCTTTTCCTTGCCGAGGAGATAACCTAATTTTATATAAGCTGTTTCTGGAAGCATGTCTTTTAGAAAAACAACTCCAGCATCTTTTAATTTTCTTAATGCTGAATAAACATTTGGATTTAAAGAACCATAAAGACATTGGGTGGCAAAACAAACAATTATTCCATCTTTAATTGCTTTTTTTATTGTTTCAAGCCAGGATTTTTCCCCTTCTGTTGAAACATGACCGAGACCTGTTGCTTCTATAATAATTCCTTTATATTTATTTTTTATATAGAAGTCAAGAATATTTGGATCACTATTTGGATGCCATTTTACTAAAGCGACTTTGTCTTCAAAAACAGCCTCGCTTTTAACTTTCTTATTATTTCTCTTGTTGTATTTATCATGAATTTCAATTTTATTTTCCCAGATTGTTGCTATTGGTCTAACATTGATTGGCCTGAAAGCATCTCGTCTCGATGTATGCATTTTTCTTACTTTTGTTCCTCTTAATGCAAAACAAAAATTGTCATTGGTTGTTGCATGTCCTACCACCATAACTTCAGCAATATCGCTTATTGCTGCTTGAGCTGCACAAGTTAAATTTAGAAGGGCATCACTACTTCCTCTGTCAATAGATCTTTGAGCATATGTTAGGACAACTGGTTTGTTTAAATCTTTTAACATAAATGAAAGAACAGAGGATGAATAATGAAGAGTATCTGTTCCCTGCAAAATTATAATACCTTTATTTTCCTTTTTATTAAGAAGTTTTTCACACAATTTAGCAAGTTTTTTCCATTCCTCGCTTGTCATATCCTCACTCATTATTGTGAAAGGCATTTCTATTGTTATTATTTTTGCTATCTCCTGAATTTTTGGCGCAACTGCAATTATATCTTCTGGTTTTATAAGAGCCTTAACTCCTCCAGTTTTATAATCTAATTTTGAGGCAATTGTTCCACCTGTAACAATTATAGCTATTCCAGGAAGATTTGCTTTCGGCTTTTTTGTTTTTATCTTGAGTTTTTCTGTTTTTGCCTTTGTTGTTAATTGTTGCATATTTTTAATTTTGTTTTTTTCTATTCCAATATTATATCCAGATGAAAGTTTCAGCAGGAAAATTTTTGGATCATAAGAATGTAAGAGAATTCCTTGATATTCTTCTGTTGATGTTGTTATTTTGATTGTCTTACCTTCTTTTATCTCTTTTTTCATAAATTTTTTTGTTAATTGAAATATAAAAAACTTTGCAAAGAAAAAATATTGAATTATATACTGGAAAATATATATTAGAAAACAATGGTTAACTTGCAATAAGGTATTTAAAGAAAATTAACTCTAAGTATTCAATTAATTTATTTAAAATTATTCGACTTTCGGGGGAAAGTCGTCGAATAATTTATTCTTGAATGTTTTTATTCAGTTTTAACTCTTTTTATTCAAATAAAATAAACTACGCAGATATATAAACTTTTCGTTGAATGTGTGGTTTATTAATTTAAAAACTAAAAAAATTAAGAATCACAAAGGAGGGAAAATGGCCCTAGATTTTGCAAAAGAGGCAGTGCAGGGATCTGATAAGTACGGAATTAATTTTGATGAACTGAAAGCAGGGAAAGCAACAATCAAAGTAATTGGTTGTGGCGGCGCGGGTTGCAATGCAATAACATGGCTTTTTAACAAAGGTATTCAAGGAGCATCTGTTTATGCTACTAATACTGATGCCTTACATCTTTCTGTGAGCAAAGCTGATGAAAAAATTCTTATAGGTAAGGAATTAACTCGTGGTCTTGGCTGTGGTGGATATCCTGAAAAAGGAAGAGAAGCTGCAAAAGAAGCCATAGTTGAATTGAAAAAAGCAGTTGGCGGCGCAGATATGTGTTTTGTTATAGCAGGAATGGGTGGAGGTACTGGAACAGGTGCTGCACCTATAGTAGCTCAACTTGCCAAAGAAATTGGTGCTGTAACTATCGGTGTTGTTACAATGCCTTTTGATACTGAAAGAGCTAGAATTGACAAAGCTGAATTTGGTTTACAACAATTAAGAGAAGCAACAGACACAGTTATTGTAATAGATAACAATAGATTAGTTGATATTGCTGGGAATCTTCCTGTTGAGCAGGCATTTGCAGTAGCTAATGAATTAATTAGTACAATGGTTAAAGGAATTGTTGAAACAATTACTGTTCCATCATTAATTAATTTGGATTATGCAGATGTAAGTTCAATTATGAAGAATGGCGATGTAGCTGTTATTGGTATAGGTGAAAGTGATACACAAAACAGAGTAGAAGAAGCTGTTAAACAAGCTTTAAGTCATCCTTTATTAGATATAGAATATAAAGGAGCAACCGGAGCATTAATCCATGTTATTTGTGGAGATGATCTTAAGTTAGAAGAACTTAACAATATAGGAGAATTAGTTGTTGAGAATCTAAGCCAAGAAGCTCAGGTTATACTTGGAGCAAGAATTAACCATGATTTCAAAGGAAGAGTAAGAGTTATTACAATAATAACTGGCGTAAAGAGTCCTTATGTCTTAGGAAGAGCAACTTCACAACAAGCATCACCAATGCCTGTAATGTCAGACCTTGGCGTGGAATTTTTCCATAGCTAAGCAAAACAAAACAAAAGAACAAAAAATTAATTTATTTATTTCATATTCCCCTTAGCCTTTTGGGTTCTCGGCTAGCTCTCTAACGAGAGCTGGCCCCTTTTATTTTTTATTTTAATTAAATTTATAAAGAATATATTCGTTATTAATACATCAAAAAATAATAAAATAATTAAATAAAGGAGGTTTAAAAATGGGATGGACAGGATGGATTGCAGCTGTTGGAGGACTTGCATCAATTATCGGCGCTTTTGTACCTACAGCCACTAATTGGTTAGTTTGGGTTGGCGGTATTGTAGCAGTAGTCTTTGGAGTTTGGGCTGCACTAGTTAAATAAAAATAAAATTATTTTTATTTTTTAGAATTTTTTCTTTTCTTTTTTAATTTTTTATGTTACTTTTATGTTAATCAATCAATCTCTATAAGGTTTTTTTGTCTTTCTTTTTCTGCCTCTATCGCTGATTCTTTATGTTCTAACATTTCTTTAGCTTCTCTGGGCTTTCCTATTTTTTCATAAAAAAATGATAGTTTTTCATAAACTTCTAGAGTTGTTTGTATTGGTATTTTTAATGCCAGAATTCTTGTATAAATTTTTATTGCTTTAGTAAATTTTTTATTTTCCCCATAATTTTTAGCTTGTTGCAAATAAAGATTATTTATTTTTTCTTGCAGTTTTGGTTTTTCTTCCTTTGTTGCAAGAACAATAACCTTGCGGAAGTTATCATCTGCAGCAAAATAATCTTCTGCTTGAAGATACATAATTGAACCTTTAAAATAAAGATCAATTTTTTCTTTAAAAGTTGGTGCAAGATCGGCAGCATTGCAATATTCTTTTGCAGAACTATTATACCATTTCATATTTTTATGTAATTCTGCCATCAATGACAAAGCAATGATTTTAACTTCAGTTGGCATTCCTTTACTAATTTCCTTTTCAATATATTCTATTTTTCTTTGATTTGCTTCAAATTGCCTTATTCCTAAAAACAATTCATCTTTTGTTTGTACCATTTTATTTTCTTGTTTCTTGCTTTTCTTTTTTCTTGTTTTTTGCTTTTTTCTTTTTATTTTAAGTAGGAACTTTTTTAATTGATTTGGCTGTTTCTTGACCCCATTTCTCAAAATAAGTTATAAGTTTAAGATCTGGTTTATTTCTAGCTTTTGTCTTTGTTTTTCCTTTTCCAAAAAGATTTCCAATTGGCATGATTGCTTCAACATTAATATCTTTATCAGGAATTTGGAGAATTCTTTTTACAGCATTTTCATCAAAAGCACCAACCCAGCAAGAACCCAAATCAAGATCAGCAACTTTTAATAGCATGTTTTCTATGGCTGCTCCCGCTTGCTGTCTTCCATATATTTCAGCCCTAGAACCATAACTTCTTTTAAGTTGTCTTAAATTAGAACATACGACAATTATATAAGAAGCTTCTCTAATAAAACTCTGTCCTAAAGCAGCTTCAGCAAGAGCTTGTTTCTTTTTTTCATCGCCCACAATAATTAATTTTAGAGTATATATGTTTCCTGCCATGGGAACAAATCTTGATGCTTCACATACTTTAATAATATCTTTAAAAAAAACTTTATTCTTAATTGAATATCTTCTAATACTACATCTTTTTTTTAATAATTTATCAAAATCCATAAGATTCTTAGTAAATTTGAATATAAAAGTTTTATTGTTTTTAGATGAAAAAGAAAAGAAAAGAAAAATCTAAAAAAGCCTCCAACTTCATATTTCTATGCTATTTTTAAAGTTGGCCGAGGTGTTTGAAAAGCTCGGATCTACTACAAAAAGACTTAAAATGTTTGAAATTCTTAGTGATTTTTTTAAAAAAATTTCCAAGAACGAAGTTGATGAAGTTATTTATTTTTGTCAAGAAAGATTATTGCCACCCTTTAAAGGAATAAAAATTGATATGGCTGACAAAATGGTTGAAAAAGCAATTGCGAAATCATCTGGAAAATCAGTCAGCGAAATCGCGAAAATATATAAAAAATTAGGCGATCTCGGATTAGCAGCTGAAAATATTCTCACTAAAAAAAGCAGAACTCTAATAAAATCCAAAGCACCGTCTATTGTTGAAGTTTATAATACTTTAATGAAAATTGCTCAAACATCTGGTTCGGGAAGTGTTGAAAGAAAAACAACCATGTTGGCTGGCCTACTTAACAAAGTCTCTCCTAAAGAAGCCAAATATATTATTAGATTTGTTTTAGGCAGACTTCGATTAGGAATTGGAGATCCGACAATTATGGATTCACTTAGCAAGGCTATTAGTGGAGATAGAATGAAACTTAGAAAAGATATCGAAAGAGTTTATAATCTTTCATCAGATCTTGCTATTGTTGCTAGAACATTATTTGAAAAAGGCTCTAAAGGTCTTAAAGGGATTGAAGAAGTTAAGATTGGCTCACCTATTAGAATGGCTCTTGCTGAAAGATTGCCAAATGCAAAAGATATTATCAAAAAGATAGGTAAATGTGCTGTTGAAACAAAATATGATGGATTACGTTTGCAAATTCATAAAAAAGATAATAAAATTGAAATCTTTTCACGTAACAGAGAGAGAATGACGCCTATGTTTCCTGATATTATTGCAGGAGTAAAAAAACAGATTAAAGCAAATAGTGTTGTTTTTGAAGGAGAAGCTGTAGCATTTAATGAATCTACAGGGGAGTTCTTCCCATTTCAAGTTACAATGACAAGAAAAAGAAAATATGAAATTGAAAAAAAAGTAAAAGAAGCCCCTCTTGTTCTGTTTACATTTGATATTTTATATAAGAATGGAAAAGACCTAACACAAAAACCATATAAAGAAAGAAGAAAAATACTTGAAAAAACAATTAAAAAAGGATTTACAATAAGAAAAGCAGACAGAATAATAACAGATAAGTCAGAAGACCTTGAGAAATTTTTTGAAGAAAATATTGAAAGAGGAACCGAAGGCATAATAGCAAAGCGTTTAGATGCAGAATATCAAGCAGGAGCAAGAAATTTTAATTGGATTAAATTAAAACGTTCTTATCGTGGAGAATTAACAGATACAATTGATGTTGTTATTGTTGGATATTTTAAAGGCAAAGGAATTAGAACCAAATTTGGAATTGGCGCCTTGTTAGGTTGTGTTTATAATAAAAAACAGGATAAGTTTAGAACAATAGCCCGAATCGGTTCAGGTCTTACTGAAAAAAAATGGCAGGAAATTAGAAAACTTCTTGATAAAATAAGAGTTAACAATAAGCCAGCTCGTGTTGATTCGCTTATTAAGCCAGATGTCTGGATAAATCCTAAATATGTTTTTACTGTCATGGCAGATGAAATCACAAAAAGCCCTATGCATACAGCAGGAAAAACAAGAAAAGAGCCAGGCTATGCTTTGCGTTTTCCAAGAATTCAAGGTTGGATTAGAGATAAAGATGCAGAAGACTCAACCTCGGTTAAAGAAGTAGAAAAAATTTTCAAGATGCAAAAACATGTCAAGACAACAAGATTCAGAGAAAGAGGAAAATAAAAATAAAATAAAAATGACTAAAAAACAAACAACCAGATTTGGTCCTGCAGGAATTGGCGGAGTAAAGCAGGCTCCAGGAAATTTAGAAAAATATAATAAACAATATCTTAGTGCAGCAGAAATTCCCTTCACCTACCAAGTATGGATGAATAATAATCAAGCTAAAGAAATAGGGAAGATAGCTAAAAAATTTAATATTAAATTAAGTATTCATGCGCCTTATTATATTAATCTGGCTTCAGAAGACAAAAAAAAGATTGAAGCTAGTAAGAAAAGAATTCTTAATTGTTGTGAGAGAGGACATTATCTTGGAGTAAAATATATTGTTTTTCATGCAGGTTATTATGGCAAGTATAATGAGAAGGAATGCTATCAGATAATCAAAAAACAAATTCAAGATATGCAAAAAGTAATCAAGAAAAAGCAATGGAAAGTTAAACTTGCTCCTGAAACAACTGGAAAGAAAAGTCAGTTTGGAAGTCTTGATGAATTGCTTAAATTAGCTAGAGAAACAGGTTGTTTTTTTTGCATTGACTTTGCTCATCTGCTTGCTAGAGAAGGCCATATTAATTATAAAGAAATTTTTGAAAAGATAAAAAAAATTCCTTATGTACATTCACATTTTTCTGGAATTGAATTTACATCTAAAGGAGAAAGAAGGCATTTAGTGACACCCACATCAAGATTAAAAGAATTATTAAGATGGATAAAAAGATACAACCTATCAATAACAATAATTAATGAAAGCCCGCAACCATATAAAGACTCGCTTAAAGGTTTGAAAATTTGGAAATCTTTGTAAGAATTTTTTTCTTGTTTTTTCCTCGATATATGAAAAAAAGGGGAATTACCCGCAATTGGTAACAACACCGACGATAAAGGGCAAAGATTTTTAAACCAATTTAACTCAAAAATAATAACAAAATTTTTTAAATTAAATAAATAAAAATAAAATAAAAATGAAAAGTAAATTTGTTTTGGCTTTTATTTTGGTATTTACAGCAATATTTTTAGTAATGTCTTTTAATTCAGTTAGAGCAGACGCTTGGACCGAATTAAGTGAACCAGATATAGAACAAATGATTGTTTATGTAAATGGTCAGTTAATTTGGTATGGTCATTGTGAACCAAACCCTTTTACAGATACTTGGGATTGTACTACAGAACAATATGGAGACCCGGCTTTAGAAAGAGAAGAAGATACAGAAATTAAAGTTACTTTTGTATCTACTGGAGATTTTGAAGAATCTAAAGTTAGAGCTTGGATAGGTGGCTATCACGATGATATTGAAGCAGAAAGTTCTATGTTTGATATCTTCTCAGGAAACACTTATACAAAGACTCTTGATCTTTTTATTCCAAAAGACATGGATGCAAGAGAACCATATACAATACATGTTGATATTGAAAGTAAGACTGATTTAAGTGGTACAGATGAAGCAGACATTGATGCAGACATTCAAAGAATAGCTAATACTTTAGAAATAATGTCAGTAGAACTTTATGATGCTGGTAATTATTATGGTTATTGTGGAGAATGTACTGTAACTTTTAATGCTGGCACAACAATCTATGTTGATGTGGCTGTTAAGAATCGTGGAAGTGATGAAGCAGAAGATGTTTATGTTCGTGTTAGCATAAATGAACTTTGTATAGAAAGAACAGTCTATCTCGGCGATCTTGAAGAAGATGATGACGACGATAATGAAGATGCAAAAACTGTAACAATTGCTTTACCAATTCCTTCAGATACATATCCAGGAACATACACTTTTGAAGTTAAAGCTTATAATGGTGAAGTTTCTGACAGAGAAATTAGAGATATTATCATAGAAAGCGGATATAAAGGAGACGACTATAAAACAAAGGAAGGTAAAGTAGAAATAATGCCTCAAATAACAACTAATGAAATTGAAATGGGAAAAGGTGCTGTTTACACTATTCTTGTTGCAAATTTTGGCGATGAGAAAGAGGATTTTGTTGTTAACACTATCGGGCTGGAAGGCGGTTGTGAAGAAACTGCTTGTGCAGGCTGGGGAGAAGCAACAATTAATCCACAAGCTTTTAGTTTAGCACCTGGAGAAAACAAGTTAGTTAATGTCTATCTTGCTGTTTCAGAAAATGCTGTTGAAGGAGACCATGTTTTTAGTGTTAGAGTAGAACATGACAGTGGTTCTCAACAAAATAGTCTAACATCTAATGTTGTTAAAGGCAGTTCAGGTTTTGACATGAACTTAAAAACAATATTAATGATTATAGGCATTATACTTGCTATTGCAATCATTGTATTGTTAATTCTTTTATTGACACACAAAAAGACAACAGAAAGTGCAGAAGTTGAAGAAAGTTATTACTAAAAGAAATTACTAAAGACAAAATCATAAACCAAAAAACAAGACACCAAAAACAAAACAACAAAAATCAAATAAAGTCGAAAGCTAAGAATTCAAAAGGTGAATTTTTTTTCTTTTTCTTTTTTTCTTTTTTTCTTTTTTATTATATTATTATTTAATTTTTTTACACTTACACTCTAAAAATTATATTTGACTACAAGAAAGTTTAAATACCTAATTTCTCTTTTTAAGTAGCGACAACAAAGGCTAAAAATGAAAAATAATAGACTTAAGCTAGGATTTGTATTTTTAATCTGTATATTTGCATTAACTATTTTTGCAAGTCAAGTTTCTGCTTTCACTGTGGTTTCTGAAGTAACAACCAATGCGGTATGTCCTTCTTCTACTATAGTTATGGAAGAAATTGTTTCTACTTCTAGCGCAGGGGCATTTACAGTAACAATTGAAGGAACAGCAGGTGTTTTTACAACAACAGTTCCAACAGGTTTCTGGCTTGAAGGCGGCCAAGTTCAAAGTATTTATTCTTATATAACCCCTTCTTCTAATGTTGTTCCAGGTAATTATTATTTAAAGATAACAATTGAGAATGATGGAGAGATTAAAACAATTGAACATAATGTTATTGTAGAAAATTGTCATAATACTATTCTTACTATTATGCCAGAAACACAAACAATTTGTGCTTGTGAAGAAAAAACAATAGTTCTTAATATAAATAATGCAGGAAGTTATTGGGAAAATTATCAAATCTCTTTAGAAGGGCCAGCAGAATCTTGGATAAATTTGTCTACTGAAACTTTAAGTCTTGATGCTTGTACAGACTCAAATGTTGAAGCTTATGTTTATACCCCTTGTAATATTGAAGGAATTTATGATGTAAATTTTGTTGTTAAAAGCCAGTCACCTTATGCCCAAGCAACAAAGACAGCAAGTATAAATGTTGTTTCTTGTTATGATTATGTTTTGACAAGTGAAAAGAGTTATTATTCAATGTGTGAAGCCCAAGGATTAACAATTCCAATTACAATTGATAATTTAGGAACAATAGGTAATATATACAAAATAAATACGTATGGTCCAACCTGGGCAGTTATTGATCAAAAAACCCTAACTATAAATAAAAATGAACAGACCACATTTAATATTATTGCATCTCCCCCATATGGAACAGAAGGAAACTTTACAGCAACAGTGGAAGTTCTTAGTGAATATGGAAAAGTTATGAAAAAACTTGATATTAATCTTAATGTTGAAAAATGTTATGAAACTTTTGTAACAATTGAAGCAGAGTCAGATCGCATGTGTAATGCTTTAAGCAACACATATTCTGTTGTAGTACAAAATGCTGGAAAATATGAAAACACATTTTATATAACAATAGAAGGTCCTGAATGGGCAACAACAAGTGAAAAATATGTAACTCTTGGACCAGGTGAAGAAAAAAGTTTTATATTAGATATTCATCCTCCTTATCAAACTATAGTTGGAAGTTATGATTTTATTATTAAAGCATCTGATCCTGTAAGTGGTGTTACAGCTTCTGATACTATTGTTATTGATACAATCTCTACAAAAGATTGTTATTTGCCAGCAATCAGCACAAAAGACGATTATATTGAAGTTGCAAAAGATAGCACAGCAACTGTAATATTTATTGTAGAAAATAAGGGATCAAGAGCAGCTAATTATAATATTGAAATAAGTGGAACAGGAACAAGTTTCTCACAAATCAATCCAGGAGCAATTTACATTAAACCACAAGAAGCACAAACAATTTATCTTTATATTGCAACCACGCCAGAAACACAACTTCAAGATTATGTTGTTACAGTTACAGCAAGATTAGAAGACACAACAATTCTTGCATCAAAACCAATAACAATAACTGTTATAGAATCTAAAGAACAGCCATTAATAGAACCAACATCAACAGAAGAACAACCATCTTTATTTTCAAAAATTGTTAAATGGATAATTAATCTTTTTACACCAAAACAAATAGAAGAAACAACAGAGCCAACAGAAGAAACAACAGAAGAGCCTGAAGAAGAAACAACAGAAGAACCAACAGAAACAGAAGAACAACCAGAAGAACAGCCAGAAGAACAACCAGAAGAAACAGGAGAAAATCACGCTCCAGTACTTGAAGAAAATATTCCTGATATTACAATTGAAGCAGGTCAAAATTATACTTTAGATCTTTATGATTATTTTTCAGATCCTGATGGAGATGTTCTTACTTTTGTAACTGTAAAACCTCTTAATATTGTGGTTTCAATTTCTGGAAGCACTGTAATAATAACTCCTGATGAAGATTTTGAAGGAACAAGAGAAATAATATTTTATGCTTCTGATGTTGAAGAACTTATAGAAAGCAACACTGTATTAATAACAGTAACATCAAAAGAATCAACACCAGAAGAAGAACCATCAGAAGAAGAACAACTAGAAGAAGAACCATCAGAAGAAACAACAGAAGGGAATTTTGTTGGTTCTAAAGGTGATACTTTTATTTTTAATATTAAAAGTAAAGAACACACAATATATATTTCTGAAATAATAGACCAGACAATAACTATTGAAATTTGGTCTGAACCTCTTATAATTAATTTAAATATTGGAGAGACCAAACAATTTGATACTGATAATAATGATTTTAATGATCTTGAAATCTCATTTAATGATTTAATAGATGGAGAAGCAGATTTAACTTTTATAGAATTAGATGAAACTGCAGAACCATCAGAACCATCATCAGAGGAAGAACAGCAAGAACAAGAAACAGAAACTGGAGAAAGTACAGGATTTAATGTTGGTAAATTCTTTTCAAAATATAAAGGTTGGTTAATTGCAGGAATTATTATTGTTCTTATTATAATAATCCTTCTTACAGGTGTTGGCAAAAAAATAGTTGATTTCTTTGAAGAAGAAGCTGAAGTGACAAATAACAAGAAGAAATAATTTTTTATTATTTATTATAAATACATGCATGTTTAAAATCACATTCATCTCTTTCTAAACATATGTTCTTTTCTTTGCACCCATAAACAATACATCCCCTATCTTCACAATAAAAAGTATCAATTTTTGTTAGTAAAAAACCCGGCCCCTTTATTTCTTCAACTTCCATATTTTTTTGTTGTGCTCTTTCAATTGCTGTACTAAGACTTATAAGATGCCCATTAGCCATAAAAAATATAAGCTGTTGAAATATATAAAAATTATTGTGCTTTAATTATACTTTTAGCCCGATTATCTTGCTGATTCCGTCTTGCATTGATGCCCCGTAAAGGACGTCAGAATTATTGATTATAGAATCATTGTGCGTTATAATAATACATTGGCTTTGCTGAACATTTTTTCTGAGTATGCTTGCTAATCTTTCACTATTTCTCTTATCTAAAGCGGGATCAATCTCATCAAACATATAAAAACAATAAGGCTTATATTTTTGTATTGCAAACATTAATGATAAGGCAATAATGACTTTTTCACCCCCTGAAAGCTGGTCAGCATCCATGTATTTCCCTTTAGCTAATTTAATTACAATATCCAATCCTCCTGCAAAAGGGTCTTGTTTGTTCTGGAGCTCAAGAAAAGCCCGCCCTTTATTGCTGAGTGCTATAAAATTCTGGCCAAAAGCTTCATTTATTACATTAAATGCTTTCATAAATGCTTGTTTCTTTCTTTTGTCAACTTCTTCTATAATCTTCAGTATTTCTTGTTTTTCTTCATCTAATTTGTTGACTCTTGTTTCAATTTCTTCATATTCTGTTTTGATTTTATCATAAACTTCAAGAGCCCTAAGATTAACATAACCAATTTCATTAAGAGTTCTTTCATTTTTTTGTATTCTTATTTCAATTTGCTCTCTTGTGCCGATACTTGCTTTTTCAAGTTCTTCTTTTAATTCTTCATAATCTTTTATCTCATTCTGAACAACCTCAAATTCAGCATCAACTCTGGCTTTCATTATATTAAGAGTATTAATTTCATTTTCAATTTCTCTAGATTTTGTTTCTTCTGCTTTTAACATAATTTCGTGTTTTTTTACTGTTCCCTGGAGCTGGCTTTTTTTAAGAAGAAGTTTGTCAAAAGTACTTCTTAATTTTTTTTCAACTTTTTCTTTCTCAATAACATCTTTCTTCTTGTTTTCATTCTCATTACCCATTTCTTCAATAAGTTTTTCAATATCTTTCTTTTCTTGAAGACTTTTTTTGATAATATTTTTACCTTCATTAATATCTCTTCTAGCCATCTCAATATCAAGATTAATATTCCTTCTTTCTTCACCCTCGCCTATCTTAAGTTTTGAAATTTCATCTGCAATCTGGGAAGTTTTTTTAGAAATCTTATTTAATTCCGGCATATTTTCTTCAAGAGAATAAATAAGAGCATCTACTTCTTGATGAATTTCTTTAATTTTATTCTGTCTTATCAAATCATCTATTCTTGTTTTTCTCTTTCTGAGTTTTTCATAAAATTCAGAAAAAATCTTATCTATTTTTTTACTTGCTTCTTTAATTTTACTTGCAGCTTTAATAATTTCTGTTTTAAAATCTTGTTCATCTAATTTATGTTCTTTTTGTCTTGATTTTTCTAATTCTAAATGTTTTAGTTCTTGTCCTAATCTGACTTCGTCTATTTTCAATCTTTCAATTCTTTTATCAATAGTATGAAGCTGTTCTTTATAATTTTCTAACTTAACTCCAAGAACTGCGGCCCCTGATCTTAGTTCAGAAATTTTATGATAAAGTTCTTCTTGTTCAACCCCTGATTTTTTTTCAATATGTTCATTAATATTTTGAATTTGTTTATCAAAATCAATAATTTTCTTTTGAATAGAATTTATTTTATCTTGTGTCTTGCTTATTTGTTCTTTTTTATCATTAATCTTGTTTTTTAGTTTTTCTTTATCTTTATCTTTCTCCTTAACTTTTTTAAATATAAGAACAGCTTTATCTCTTCTAATATTTCTTTTTAGTTTTTCATATCTTTCTGCTTGCTCTTTTTCTTTTTCTAAATTTCTCATATAAGCAGCCCTTTCACTAAGAATGGTTCTAACTTCCTTAAGTTTGTTTTCAGTTTTTTCTAATTCTCGCAATGATTTTTCTTTTCTTGTTTCATAAATGCTGATGCCTGCAATTTCTTCAATAATTTCTCTTTTTTCTTCAGAATGCATTTTTATAATGCCATTGATTTCGGCTTGCATTATTATATTAAAACCATCAGGATCAATTCCAGCCTGGGATAATAATTCTAGTATTTCCTGTCTTGTTTTTGTCTGGCCATTAATTTTATAGGTGCTTGCTCCATCTTTTTTGACCATTCTAGAAATTTCAACCTCATTAGAAGGTGTTGGCAAAGCAAAAATACCATCACTATTATCAAAAACCATGCTTACTTTGGCAAATTGAGCTGGTTTTCCTTTCTTTCCCCCATGATAGATTAATTTGGCTGCTTTTTTAGCTCTTAAACTTTTAACTCGAAGTCTTCCTAGAACAAAACATATAGCATCAGTTATATTGCTTTTTCCACTTCCATTTGGGCCAACAACAACATTCAAGCCTTTATCAAATAAAATATCTGTTGCTTTTGCAAATGACTTAAAACCATTCATATGTAATTTTTTAATATAAGGCATTTTATAATTATAAGTTATCAAGAGGGCTTTTTATATTTTTTATTGTTGCATTTGATACAGATAAATAAATCTGTGTAGTTTTAATATCAGAATGCCCAAGCAATTTCTGGATTATTCTCAAATCAATTCCTTGTTCAAGCAAATGCGTTGCAAAACTATGCCTTAGAGTGTGGGGATGGACGTTTTTATTGATTCCTGCTTTCCTTGTGGCATTTTTAACAATTTTTTGGATGGTAGCGGTAGTTAATTTTCCTCCACGAGAAGAAGCAAAAAAAATTTCTCCTTTAAAGAGACTAGAATAATTCGCAAGTTCTTTTTTTATTGAATCTGGAATTTTAACAAATCTATCCTTTCTTCCTTTGGATAGTTTTATATGCAATAAATCCTCTGAAAAATTAAAATCCTGTTTTTTTAGATTGACTAATTCAGAAACACGTAGACCACAGCCATACATTAATTTCAAGATTAATTTGTGTTTTATATTATATATAGAATTAATTAATTTTTTAACCTCTTCAATAGTTAAGACTTCAGGAATAGGCTTGTTTCTTTTTGGATGTTTTAATTTTATTTTGTGCTTTAAAATATTTTCAAAGAAAAATTTTATTGCACTTAGATTAGAAGAAACTGTTGAAGGGTTTAATCTTTTTATCAGAATTTGTAAGTAATCTTTGACAGAATCCTCATTGAGCTGTTTATTTTCATTTTCAGAAAACTCAAGGAATTTGTCAACAAACAAAACATAACTTTTTATGGTTTTTTTAGAAAAGTTTCTTATTTCAAGCTCTCTTTTGAGTTTTCTTAATTCCTCTTTTCTCTTTTCCATGATTTTTTAAAAGAAAAATTATTTATAAAAGTTATGATTCCTTCCCCAAAAGGAATCCTATCATAACTAAAGTTCTGATATGATTATGTTATATCCAATAATTTTTTTGGGCTATATGCGGAGGGGGCAAGAAAGAAAACCAAAAGGTTTATATACCACTTAAGAGTTACAATCATAAAATGGCAAAAGATTATGTTAATAAATTTGATAGAACCAGTATCGCTGTGCAAGATGGAGATATTACTAAAATTCCTGCTAATGCACTCGTAACTGCCATCAATTCTGGAGGAATGTGGTTTGGAGGAATAGATGGCGCTATTCAAAGAGTCGCAGGAAATTTATATCATGCACAGGCTCAACAAGCAATGCCACTTTATGATTTACAAACTGTTGTAGCTAAAGGAAATAGAACTAATCATCAAGGATTTTTTGATGATGTTGTATTTGTTGTTGATGATTTACAAAATCCTTTAGACAAAGTTTTATATAATGGTCTTGAAGCTTCGCATAATGAAGCATATAAAAGTATTTTAATCCCGACAATAAGAATGGGAGTTATGGCA
>CAZBLY010000002.1:43961-90145 GCA_964493265.1 Candidatus Woesearchaeota archaeon | reverse complement strand
AAAAATTAAAAATAAAAATGATTAAAGAAATTATAAATAAAAAAGAAAAGAAAGGAATGGTTATTTAAGAAAAATCAAAAGACATGTTAAAAAACATTTTTAAAATCAAGCCAATTTAAAATAAAGTAAAATAAAAACAAAGACAAAAAAAGAAGATGACAAAAAAATTAAAAGTACATATAAAACAAAAATATAAACACTTTTTCATAGTCCTGGCTTTCGCAGTTATTTTGTCATCAATGGTTTTTTTTGTTTTTGAAAAAGCCAGCCTAACAGGTTACATAATTCTGCCAACAGATGTTAAAGATTATCAAATTGTTATAGATTATTTAGAACAAACAAGAAATTACAGAATTTTTGAAATACTTGTAATGGATCCTGAAAATATTAAAGTAGAACGTTATTATTTATGTTCAACAGAAACAATGTATACCAAACCTTGTCTAGATTTAGAAATCCTTCAAAAAATTGATAATTACAATTGGCCACAAACATATTATTGGTATGTTAAATTTTCAAGTGAGCAATGGATGGAAAAACCCCTTTATTTAGAATTTATAATAAGAGGCAATGACGGTGTTATAATGCAAGCCGATATTGGAGAAACACCAAGGGCATTTAGATAACATAGCTCCGGGCGGATTCGAACCGCCGTCCCAAGGTCCAAAGCCTTGAATGCTTGACCACTACACTACGGAGCTATAAAAATCATAAACAATTATTACTTTAAAATCTTTTCATAAAGAATTACAAATATTAATTAGTATTAGTTAAGACGGTATTTAATTATGAAAAGTATGGATTCAAAATTGAAGATTTATTTAAAGGAAACGAAGAAGCAGAACCACATTGTTCAATTATATTCAGGCTTAACAATGTTGAAGTAATTGGTGAAGAAACATTTGAAATAACAAGATATATTCCAATAGAAGGCAATATAGAACTATTAAAAGAGTTAATTAAAAGTTGTAAAATTGCAATTGACCAGCTTGAAAAAATAGAAGAAGATTACAAAAAAGAAATATAATTCTTCTAATAAATAAAATTCATAAAGAATTAATAATAATAAATTTTCCAAGATTTTTAATATAAGAACTTGCTTTTTTTGTCAATTTTCCTGTTGTCAAAAACAATACGGGTGTCTTTACCTGCTGACCCTTTTGATAAGCAAAACTTAAGTCGGCTTCATTAATTGTTTTCTTTTTCTTAGCCACAACAATAAAATTTAAATCTCCAAAAGCTGATTTTGTTGAAACTTTACAAAAAGCATCGTCATCATCAAGTTCCTCAACAATTTTAATATTTTTAGAATTTAGCCATGAAAAAACTCTTTTTCTAAATTCTTCTTTACTGGCTCTTTTTTTTCGTGGTTTTGGTTTTATTTTTTCTTCTTTTTCTTTATCTTCTTTCTTTTCTTCTCTTTCTTCTTTTATTTCTTTTGTTTGTTTTGTTACTTGTTTTGTTTCTTTTGCTTCATTTTTTATTTTAATTTTCATCTGTTTTTTTTCTAGTAATTTTGAAATTCTTTTTGATGCCTCATCTTGATCTATAGAATAAAATCTCCAGAAAGTTTTTTCTTCTTCATTGGTTTTAACTTTTATAGGAAAAGCAAAATCTTTCATATGACTAAATGCAACCCTCTGAACTGGCTGTAATTTGGTCTCATCAACAACTTCTTTTTTCTTGAGCAATTCAAAAGCTTCTTGTTCTTTATGGGCTAGATGTTTAATAAACTTTTCAAGCTGACCTTTCTGACCTTGTATATAATAAAGAGGCGAACCACCTATTTTTAAATCACTCAATATAACAGATCTTTCAGCCCTCATATCACTAAGCAAAGCCGAAGTTAAAAGTAGAGAAACACCTATTTCCCGAGAAATAACAGCTGGCAGGGCAGGGCCTTTATTTTGTAAAACCTCAATAATTTTGTTCTTTTTTTCTTTCAAATTTTTTAGATTATATTCATTTCTTTCCATCTTTCTTATAAGAATTACGGTCTTGTCCAATTTATTTCATAATATGTTACATCGCCTTCTTCATCAACAATTCCAATCAATAAATTTTTTCTTGTTGAATGAGCAACACGGTTTTTAGCAGCAAATTCATGCCAGGTCATAATTGAAGATTCATAAACTGGAAATAAAATCCATTTAGCATGGGCTTCTCCAGGTTTAATTCCCCTATCATAAATACGAAAATCTGCCCCAAATTTGAGGGCTGTTTTAACAATATAACCCCTATCTCTTATATCTCTAAAAACACAAAAACGGGTCCAGAAATTGGGTTCAAGTTTTCTTGCTTTAGCAATAAAATTATCAAAACCTAATTTCTTTCTTTCATCATAAATATTAATTTTTCCTTTCTCAAAAAGATAAGCAGCTTCAACAAGAGAATAATAAACCTTATCCCTTATAACTTGACCAAAACGACTTTTTCCATAAAGGTCAATGGCTTTTTTATCTTTAGTAATAACTCTTTCATCTGCAATAAAAACCTTAAAAGCTTTGCTAGTTTTCTTTTTCAAAATTTTCTTCTTAGTTATTTTTTGCTTTTTCTTCGTAATCTTTTTCTTAATTCTTTTCTGCTTTTTCTTTGTAGTTTTCTTCTTTGTTATTTTATTTTTGGTTTTCTTTTTAGTTTTTTTCTTAACCATAATAAAAAGAGTTTGCTTTTGTTTTTAAACTTTATTAACTAAAAGATTAACAAAAACAATTAAAAATGAAAAAACCCTTTTTTTGATATGGGAATTACAATACTTGGAACATCTGAAGCTACCCCAACAGCAAGAAGAAGCCAGTTAGCTATGCTTTTAAAATATAATAAAGAAAATATACTTATTGACTGTGGAGAAGGAACTCAAAGACAATTTAAAATTGCCAAGCTTAATTTTCTCAAAATCACAAGAATTCTCATTAGTCATTGGCACGGGGACCATGTTTTTGGTTTGCCTGGCTTATTACAAACTTTTGCCCTAAACAATTATAATAAAACATTAAAAATTTATGGCCCTAGAGGAACCAAACATTTTGTTAAATTACTTCTCAAAACTTTTGTTTTCAAAGAGAAAGTAAAAACAGAAATTCATGAAATAAATAAAAATGGCAAGATAATTGATAGTAAGGATTTTTATATAGAAGCATATAAAATGCAACATACAACCCCCTGTTTAGCTTATAGGTTTGTTGAAAAAGATAAAAGAAAAATTAATATAAATTTTATTAAAAAACATAAAATTAAGCCAGGACCAATTCTTGGCAAACTTCAGCAAGGCAAAAGCATTACATTTAATGGGAAGAAAATTACAGCAAAGCAGGCAACAAAAATAAAAAAAGGAAAAAAGATTTCATTTATTATTGATACTTTAATTAATAAAAACTGTATAAAAGCTGCTAAAGAAGCAGATATTTTAATAAGCGAATCTACCTTTCTTGATTCCAAACATTCTAATAAAGCAAAAGAAAGAAAACATCTTACTGCAAAACAAGCAGCAACAATTGCAAAAAAAGCAAAAGTAAAAAAACTTATTTTAATACATTTATCTCAAAGATATGCAAAAAATCCTAGTCCAATTTTAAATGAAGCAAAAAAAATCTTCAAAAGCACAGAACTTGCAGAAGATTTTATGAGAATTAAATTATAAAATTAAATTTTCTTTTTCTTAATTTCTTTTTTCTTTTTCTTTTTTGATTCTGCTTCTTTAATCTTAAGTTTCTCTTCCATCCCTAATTTTTCAAGTAATTCTTTATATCTATTTCTTATTGTAACTTCTGTAATCCCAGCAACATCTGCCACCTCTCTTTGTGTCTTTTTTTCATCATTAAGAAGGGCGGCAACATATAAAGCGGCTGCTGCAATCCCTGCCGGACCTCTTCCACTTGTTAATTCTGAACTCTCTGCTTTTTTTAGAATTTTTAGAGCATCATTTTGTGTTTTAGGAGAGAGATGCAAAATTGATGCAAATCTAGAAATATAATTTTTAGGATTACTTGGAGTAATTTTTAGAGAAAGTTTTCTTGTTATAAATCTATATGTTCTACCTATTTCTTTTCTCTCTACATCGCTAGCAGCTGAAATTTCATCAAGTGTTCTAGGAATACTATAACTCCTACATGCAGCATAAATACAAGCTGAAACAACACTTTCCATTGATCTTCCTCTTACAAGTCCACGTTGTAGGACAAGATTATAGATTCTAGAAGATTCTTCTTTTACAAAATTTGGAAGATTTAAGAAAGAAGCCACTCTTCTTAATTCAGCCATAGCAAGTCTTAGATTTCTTTCAATACTTGTAGAAACTCTCTCTTGCCATTTTTTTAACCTAAAAAATTTTCTTATTCTTTTTTCAGATCCTAATTGATAAATATCAGAAACTTCTCCAATATTAGTAGTAAGACCTTGATCAAATTTTTGCATACTTAAAGGGGCTCCACCACGGCCTTTTTTAGTTCCTTGTTCAAATTGACGCCATTCTTGACCCATATCAATCATTTTATCTTCAATAATAAGTCCACAATCCTTACAAACTAATTCTCCTTTTTGTTCATCATAAATCAAATTCTTAGAACCGCATTCGGGACACTTTTTTATATGTCTAGATGGCATTTTTTATTACTTAAAAATTCAACAAAAGCTTTATAAACAAAAAGAAAAAAGGTTTATAAACCTTATGGTATGGCTTTTTAAATATTTGTTGATTACAATACATATATTTAATTCATATAATAAAAAAATAAAAAAATTAAACAGATTTTATTGAAACTGCTTGAACAAAACCTTCTTGACCGGGCCTGTTTGTAATTCTTGCTCTTCCAATACTGGTTTCTATTACAGCCCCTTTAACAAGAATATTTTTTCTTGCAAGAAAAATATTACTAGGAACTTCAGAAACGTTTTTTATTTCAACTTTTTTTGCTTTGTGGGTTTTTTTATCCATAATATTGGCTTTATTTGTTTTCAAAAGAATAATTTTAAAATTCCCGCCTCTTGTTTTAATTTTTTTCTTTTTTTCTTTTCCTAATAAAACAACCCTCGGTTTTTGTTTTAATTCGCTAAACTTTTTTTTTCTACTTTTCTTATACTTTCCACCGGTTATTTTTTTTCCTCTTCTAGTTACCATAAAAATTCTATAAGAAAAGTCTTTAAATATTTTTCTTTTCTTGATTTTTCGTCGAATAACAAAAGATTTAAAAACTAAAAACGTGAGAAATTAATATAAACATAAATAAAAAATAAAAAACCGCAAAAAACAAATACAAAATGATTAATGGAATTGAAAGACCTTTGGATTTATTGAATCAATCAAAACAAAAGGAAATACTTATACATCTTAAAGGCGACAGACAATTTGTTGGTAAGCTACTTGCTTTTGACATTCACATAAATTTAGTCTTAGATAATACAAAAGAATTAGAAAAAGGAGAAGTAAAAAGAAATATTGGTCTTGCATTTATTCGAGGAGATACAATAATTTATATTTCGCCAGCCCCAGCAAATTTAATATCTTAATTATCTTCTATAATTTATATTCTCTAATTTAAATTGAAATTTTTCTCGATAATTTTAAAAGTCTTTAGAAGTTAGAATTATTATGCGGGGGTGCCGGAGTGGTCAAACGGGTCAGGCTTAGGACCTGATGGGTCAGTCCCTACGCAGGTTCGAATCCTGTCCTCCGCATTACTTTTTATTTATTTTTAGAAAAATTTAATTTAAGCTTTACAAACAACAACTTCAGGAAAATTCCATCTTCTAATATCATAAAGATCTTCATCTAAAAAGTAATAATTATATTTCCCATATTGTCTTGAAAAAGTAGAAGCTGCCACTGTTCCTTTTTCTGCTAAATAATCATCATCAATTATTATATCTTCCCAATTATCTCTTTTTATATCAAAATTAACTGTTTTTCTATATTCTACCGCACTAATTTGTCCATTAACGAGATTTCCTTTTCCAAGAATGTGTTGCCATATTTCTTTTTGTTCAGGAATATATTTTCCAACATATTTTTTATCTACATAAACAACACTATCCCAACCACCAACGTTGTTGCCTACATCACGCCATCTATAAATCAAAATATCCCCTGGTTCAAGATTCTTTGGATTATAAGAATCTTGTTTTATTCTTTGAGGATATCCTAATAAATCATTTTGAATGCTAATAAATTCTAAATCTATTGCTCTAACAGTGCTTCTATCATCTAATAATCCTCTTGTTCCTACGCTGTCTCTTATTTTGCTTGCATCACCAATAATAAGATTTCCAGAAGAACCATAAACATTAAGTTCATAATTTCTATCAAGATCAGTACAAAGACTTTCTGCAAAATCTGCAAGAAGTTGAATAGCAAAATCAGCACAATCAGCCTTATGTTTCTCAGTTATTAATTTTTCAGCATCTTCTTTAACAAAATCATCCCATTCATCTGACATTTGTGAATTAAGATCTTCATTAATTTCTTCTATTTTATAATTTAATTTTTCCTCCCAACTAAGAACATATTCATTGCCTTGAATTTCATATTGTTCAGCAAATTGACCAAGTTGACTTTCTACTTCTTGAAATTCCACTTTTGCATCCATCAAAGCCAAAGTATCTGACGGGGTTATTTCTTGCCAAATATATATTCCAGATTCTGTTTTTAAATTCTCTATTGCAAACTCATTAAGATATTGTTCAAGTTCTGGGTCAATTTCTTGTTCAGCAGCAACTGAACTTGAAACACATTCATTATTTAACCACTTACAATCAAGCCCACAATTATTTTCTTCACAATCTTTTTGATTATTAAATAAAATATTTCTTTTTCCCCAGTCAAAAAATCCTTCGCGAGCTCCTTCACATCCAGCATTTGGTCTAACAAGTTGAGGACAACTTTTACATATAGAATCATCAGAATCAAACCAACATTCTTCTTTTTTAATCTCGCAATTTGTTTGATCTGTAATTTCAGAACATTTTTTTTCCATAATTTCAGCTGTTCCATAATATTCAGCTAAACTATCAGAAACAGCATTAGCAATTTTTTGTTGGCCTTCAGCATCTGTTAAAATAGCTCTTTCCCGTTCATCTGATAAGAAAGCTGTTTCAATTATCATGGCAGGCACATCAACTTTTAAAATACCATAACTTAAACTATAACCAATTCCTTCTTCACTCCAATCTCTTTTTCTTGTTCCTATAGCACTAGTTATTTTTTCAAGAATATATTCACTAACTTGTTTGCTTTCTAAAAATTCTCTTTCGTTAGTTTCACATAAATCTTCAACTTTACAATAATAAAACCCTTCTCTTATTTCTTCTGGTGATTCGCAGCCACCACATGGAATCCATATTTCGGTTCCATCTCCACCCCCTCCATTAACATGAATTGAAAGAAGAAGATCAGCATTTTTATCATTAGCTAAAGTAGAACCTTTTGTTTTGGGTGTCTTGCTATCTTCTCTTGTCATATATATTGTAGCCCCTTGATTTTCTAAAAGTGTTTTTAATTTTTTAGAAATAGATAAAACAATTTCTTCTTCTGTGAACTCAGCTTCTTTTGGAGGTAAAGGCCAAACTGTTCCAGGATCATATATTGTCTTCCCATCTTTAATATAAGTGCCATGACCAGGATCAATAACAATTACTGCTTCTTGTAATGTTTTTGTTGCAATAATTGGTTCCTCTGATGGTTCTGGCCCAATTGGTTCTCCATAAGGTGGAAGGGGAAAAGGTCCAATAGGCTCTTCATATTCTCCAGTTTGTACAATTGCTTTTCGTCTTGCCTCAACACATTCTTGAGAATCATAATATTCTTCCATTTTCGTTGAATAACAAAGAGCATTAAAATAATCATATGGAATCTTTTTAACTAAATCTTTGCTAAAAAAACACATTGGATCTTCTTCATGATCTAAATCAAGATAAGGGCGCGTTAAAACCCTAAATGTAAATTCTGCCCTCTTGATAGGAAATACAGTAGTAGAAGTTGCCAATCCAATAACATTGTTTTCATTCACAACTTTGCCATTCTTTACTACAATTTCCTTAAGATTTCCATAATAAGTATAAAGAGAATCTCCATGTTTAACTATAACGTATTTTTTACCTGGTTTTTCATTATCAGCAGCTAGAAGAACTACTCCTCTCCCTATAACTCTCACATAAAGTTCTTCTTCATTCCATCTTTTAATAATTGGTTTCATAGGGCTTCTGATTGTTATTTCTATTGGAGATCTTTTCATAATTCCTGAAGACCATTTACAATCAATAATATATTTCATAGTATCAGAAGGCCATGCTTGGAAAGGTAATTCAGCTTCTATCATTTTACAACAAACCTTGCCAGGATGTTCTAATCTATCTTTTGAACCAACATCACTTGTTATTTGGTCTTCAAAATCTGAACATTTATCTTTCCACTGCCCACCTAAAGAAGTACATGTTATTCTTCCTTCTTCTTTAATTTGTTTTTCAAGTTCTTTTTCTAGTATTGCTACTTCTAATTTTGAAAGAAGTTTTGTTCTTAAATCAAATAGTTCGGCAATATGCCATTCTGCTTTAACTTTTTCTTCTTCATTCACACATGTTGCAAGTGTGTCCTGGAATTCCCCTATAAGAGAACTAATAGTTTTATCTATAATCTTCGCTTTAGTATTATATGTTGTTTTTTGTTTTTCCAAATCTTCTATTTTCTCGATTTTATCTATTTCATCCATTAATCTTTCAGCTGATTCTTTAACATCAGGAATTTTTTTTCTTATCTTATCTATTTTAGCTCTACTCTCATCTGGATGATCATATCCAAGTTTGTCAATCATGTGCTGCATATCTTTAAATTCAGCTTCTTGCATAATTTCTTCTTTTATACCAAGGTCAGAAACAGCCCCTTCAACACTATTTGTATCTAACCAACAACCAACATCAGGATTATCACAATATCCAATATTTTTCCAATTTGATTTTCCTGTTCCTGTTCCTGGATTTAATTTGCTGCAAATTCTGATAATGCCTTTTTTATAGATGCTAGGTTCTAAAGAATGTTCTACAGCAGATTGAATATTTAAAGTAGCAGTTGGAATAATTGTTGGCTTTCCAGAAACACATTCTTTAGCTGTCTTAATATCATCTGTTGCCTGACTTTCAATATAAAGATTTTGTAATTCTTTTAATGCAAAATCTGTTGTAGCCTGACCGAAACCACAAATTGGTTGTCCATTAATATTAACACAAATTTCCTTATAACCGCTTGGGGCTCTAAAATCCGGACTAATGCTTATATATTCCCCTGCTTTAAGATAACCAGAAGCTTTTGGAACAGGATAATATTCAGGTGTTTGATAATAACCACCGGTTGTTGAAGGGTTTGTTAGATAAACAGAATAATAAACTCCTTGATCCTTGCCAGCCCAAATATAAGAAAAAACTTTATAATGGCCTTCAGGACTTGGACCACCAACAGCAATTTCATCAAACCATGCTGTTACCTGTGTAGGACTTTCTGGTTCAGATAATTCATCCCAGAATTTTGCCTGGGTTGGATATGCAACTGAAACAAACTTTTTACAAATTTCACTTCCAATCTGAGCTGTTGACCTTGCTTTGAAAGCCTGTATTTGATTTTTACCATAAAAGTCTGTAAAGTAATTAACACCTTCTATAGATTGTTTCCATGAATCACTAAATAAAGCATATTCTCCCCCACCTCTATTCATTAGAGATTCTGTTATTGCAGGCAATCCAGCTTTTATAAAAGGATCAAACTGACGCCAAAAAAATTCACACATATAAACAGACATAATCTGATCACATATCCCTATTGTTCTTCCAGTATCTAATTGTTCTTGTAAACAATCTCTTCCAGACTTAAGAACCCCTGTAAAACTCTCAAGACCGGCATGAACTCCTGTCAAACATATTGGAACTAAAACACCCCTGCCGCCTTCAAAATTAGGCCAGCATAATAATAATGAGCCAATAACTCCTGATTGAACAACATTACTTACCGGCATTCTTCCGCCAAAATCACATCTTGATGGAGGACACATTACAGGATCGCATAAATTGAACATTTTCCAACAATCACTTGGAGACATAAAATCTTCACATTCTACTGTTGCTCTAGAACTTGGGGGTTTTCCATGAACCAAAGTTCTTACACATGAAGTAGAAATTTTTCTGCTGCCTTGTAAAAATTGTCTACTTGCTTCTGAAGCACATTTTATAGCTTCTTGATGAACTGCCTTAGAGCCAGCAGCATTTAATGGAGCAATTTCTAAATTTTGAATTCCCTGAACAGCTGAAACTAAAGTACAACAATCATCTCCTTTTTGCCCGCTTAAAAAATCAAAATTAGGGATTCCATCCTGTCCAACATTACAAATATAAAAAGTGTTAATATTTCCTGATTCTTTATAAGCAGTCATAGCACCTTCCATTCCTGTATAAGATGTTGTTGCCATATACCAACCATCATTTTTTCTTAGAGGTAGATAAGCTACAAGACCTTTATAAGGGCCAGACTCCCAGAACTTTACAGTATTCCAAGGCTCGCCATCATCTAAACCTCTTGAAATCATATTATTATTACATAAAGTAATATCTATTTCTTGGACATCTGCTATCTTCATTAATTTTAGTTGAGGAACCAATTCTTCTTTTTCATATCTTTCTTTAATAATTCCTTTATTATTTAGCAATTTTTCCTTATCAATTTCATAAAGTTTTTCAATACTAAAAATTCCATCACCTTGAGAAGCAAGTATTGCAATATAATAAGTACTTTCAAAATTAAATTCAGCATATCTAAAACCCTTATTGTCAAACATTATATTTCGACTTCCTTGTTCAAATTTACTAATAAAAGCATCATTAACAACATAAAGAGGGGCTGGGATTATTTGCATATCTTTTTCTCTTACAACCACAGGATTATGACCAAAAAGAGAGTTATAAGCACTTTTTGTTTCAACATTTTCAAGACTCTCGGTGAAATAATCTAATTGTCCATAAGTTCCTTCCAAAACAGAACCACATAAAACAGAATCTGGATTGCCTTGACAATTTTTATATAAATCAAGTCTTAAGTGAAGATCTTTGACATCGTCCTTAAAAATATAACCTTGATTATTTAAACTAGTTATATTGTCTATGATTTCTGATGAATCTATTTCTTGACCATCCTTACCTATTATTTTTATATCTCGAAGTTCTTGAGGAAAATTTTCTTGAGCAACTTCCATGAATTTTTTTTCATTAGGTGTCTTATCCAAACCCAATAAACCACCACTTACCATAACACCATCTTGTTTTTTAACATCTTTAATAAAATCATTAGCACCATTCAAAGAATTCTGCATAATTTCTATATCATCATTTATAGCAGTTTCTTTTTTCCTATAACAATCTGAAATACTTTTTGCACCTATCTGGTTTTGATAAGCTTTATTAGAACATTTAATAGACCATTTATCCATAACCATCTTTCTTGCAGTTGCTTTTCCACCTAAACCTGTTATAAAATTTTTGATCCATAAAGCACCAGCCCCAACATAACAAGCTTTATTCCAAAAACTTACAACATTGCCAAGATTTTTATTTATTCCTTCAAATTTAGAAATCAGATTATCTAAATTTCTAATCATGTCTTTGGTTTTTTCTGGACTTAATTTAATAGCTCTTTTTTCAATTCCTATCTGGACAGTGAAGTTTACTGTGGTTGTTCTTTCTTTCTCAAATGGAAGAACACTTATTTTAACCTCTCTTTTTATTTTTGTATCAATAAGATAAATTTTCTTTTTATCTAAATATTTCCAAGAACCTTTAACTATTGTTTCCTTACTTCCTGTTTTATTTTCAAGGATAATACTGGCATCATCTATATTAATAATTTCCCAATCATTAACTTCAGTATAAATTGAATAAATTTTCCTTACGCCATCAACTTCTATTTCAGCAGATTGCATTTCTGTAGAAGGTTTTTCAATTGAAACTAACCGGATTAAAAAAAGTCCTTCCTGACTTTTAAATTGTTTAACATTATCTCCGCCAACCGCTGTTATTCTTCTTAATATTTCTCTTGCATGTTCAACCTCTTCTATTACTTCATATTCTTCAGAATCAGAATATTTATTAATCATTTCTTGAAGCAAAGAAACTTGATCATTGGTTTTATGCATATATTCTGCTAATTTAACTGCTTCATCATAAGCTTTAATTCCATAATATGTTCCTTCTTCATTATATGTTTCTGAATAACCATATGCAATATCTTTGTATTGTTCAATTGCTTCTTTATAAGCTGCCTCAACCCCGTTTGAATATTTTGCCTGCATAGGGCCTTCAACAGAAACCAACTTAACTTCAGATTTTGCCCCATTTATATCTTTATATCCTGCACCTTTTTTCACAACATAAATTTTTGTTTTTTTAAGTTCAGAATGTTTTTTCTTAATTAATTCTTTTTCTATTTCAGTCTTCCACATCCCTTCTGACATCACATTCAATGCTTTCTGTCTTTTTGCTTCAACATAATCATGAATAACTTTAGAAATTTTTTCTATTGATTTTTCATTAAGCGCATCTGCATTTTCTTTTTGAAATAAAACCATAATATCAGTTAAACCATCTTTTGCAAGTTCTTTTCCAATAAACCCAACATAAACGTGATTTATTCCTTCAACATCTTTACTTAATTCCAAATCATCACCAATACCAACTTTTTTTGATGTTATTTCTGCACCATCTCTTATTTCAATATTTGCTTCTAGATCTTCTAATGATAAAAATTGAGGATCTTTTGAACCACATCTAATTTTAACATCCCCGCCATAAGAATAAAGGGATGGAATAATTGAAACAACATAACAATCTGAATCTTGAATCTCTTCTCCTTCACCTATCAAAAGCTCATCACCATTTACAATAAGTCTTGCTCTTGTTTTTGGAACAGTTATCTCATCTAATCTTAAGTTAACACCAACTCCACAATAAAATCCAGGCAACATAATTTCATCTCCTTTTCCTGGAACAACACCAACACGGACTTCTTTGGTGGTTGGAATTGAATTAACAGAAGTATAGACAGAAACTTTAGCAGTATTTGGACCAGTTATCTCATTTAATCTTAAAAAACCCTTACCTTGCCAAAAATTATATTTTTCATATTCTTTTTGCCATTCATCATTACCCAATAAAGGAAGAATAAATTGGTGTTCATTAATTCCATAAGTTTTTCCAACATCATATCTTAATTTCAAGGAAATATTTGCTCTAACATTATCAGGCATCTTTTCTTCTACTGGCTGGCTTTTTAAATCAATTAAAAGATAACCTAGATTAGACATACTAGGAACACCTTGGAAACTTGCTGGTTTTTGATCTTTTGAAGCATAATAACTCAAAGCATATCTAGCAGGAAGAAAAGTAATATAATTAATTTCAGGAGATCTGTCTTCAACAGTTGGAACAATGCTTTTTATATAAGGGATTTGAATTAAAGGATTTATTTTGATTCCGGTCATTCTACAAAAAACAGGAACATCCTGTTCTTCCAATAAATCAGAACGAACAACTGCAGGAGTACAAGCATCAGGAGGAATTTCCACAATAAAATCCATCCCCATTTCAGATTCATTACAATATTTATCTTGCCAGGGAACTTGCATCCAGGGACTTGCTTGTGCATTTTCATAAATATATGGTTGTGATTGAACTTGTTGATTAAATCCAGGAGTTTCTTCAGCTAAAATTAAAACAGAAGTCAAAATCATTGCCATTAAAATAAAAATAAAACCTATTACAAATAAAAACATTGTTCTTTCTTTTATTTGAATTTCTATTTTCATTCTTTATTCTTAATTTTAATTTTAATTTATTTTATGATATTTTATGATAAACTGATTTGAACCTCACTTAATTCAATAATACTATAAATATCTGTTAATTCAAGCACATCTTTTGGAACATCAAATGAAGGAACATCGATTTTTATTTTTGAATTGCTAGATAATTCAGATTCTGTAACTGAAAATTCTGTTGAGCCCCCGCCAAAAAGTACATTAGTTAAACTTTCTGCAGGAATTTCAAGATCAAAACACTGTTCTTGCATTGCTCCAAACATTCCAGCAACACCACCTTCAGGAATTTTAATGCATTTTTCAACAGTTTGAGCTTCTAGAGTGATAGATGATTCCTTAAAAAGTTGAACCGAAATTTCATAAGTTCCTTCAGCTAAAGTTACTGTTTTTTGTTCTGGATAATATAAGGTGGTGGAATAATCATCTGAAACAAAATTAATTACAGCATTTTCATTACTGCCTAAATTAATTTCAACATCAAAAGTATGAATTGGATTTAAGAATATGTTAGTTACAAAAGACTCTGTACTTGAAACTTGGAGTTTTGAAGTTATATAATCTGGCGCTTTGGCAATTAAAAATCCATTATAACATTGAGGTAATAAAGTGGTAAGAGAGGCTTTCCCCTCTTTAAGGGTTGTTTTTCCAACATCACAAATTTGATTAAAGCACTTGTAACCAATATCTGCTTTTAGAGGGGCTGAATTTTCATCATAAGTAAATATTGTGGCTTGTTGAGTTTTATGGTCACAAATATCAAAAACAACCTCCCCACTTTCAACTTCAGAAACATTTCTTATAGTGTTTTTATCAATCATAATAAGAACAGGAAACTGAAAAATATTCTCCCCATCAATAATTTGAACCATAACAGGAAATTTTAAATCATAAATAAAATGATAAGGAACATAACAAAAACCAATACTTCCAAGCAAGCCAAGACCGGGTTGATTTCCAATTGGTTCAGCCATCATAAGATCATTTTCAGAAGGCCAGACTTCAAAAATATGGGGCATATTTCTAGAATAAAGAAAATAAACATTCTCACTGATTTTTCTTCCAACATCAACTTCAAAATATTTGTTTTCAGAACTAGCTAATCTATAATAATTTCCAGAAACTTTTACAGCGCCAATATTGCCTTCAAGAGCTTGATTAATTTCATCTTTAATTTCAGAAACTAACCAGGTTTTGGGAGCGCAACTTAATTCAATACCTGTATTAGGAGCATATAATCTCAAAACATCAAGAGCATAATTATCTAAAAAATATTTATCCTGTTCAGCTTCATAAATGGTGTTGGCTGTTTCATATAAGCTGCCAAAATTAGATTTTGTTGAAACTTTATGTTCATTTATCCTGGATGTGGTTTCATCAAAACTAATAACAAAAGGCCAATAAACATTGGTCTCAATAGAATTTTCTTTTATATCAACACTAATAACTGGTTCATTTTCTTTTTCAATTTCATAACCTTTATTAACAAAATCATCAAGATTACATTCTTGAATCTTTTTTGTTAAATAATTTGAAAATTGCTTTTCAATATCAACAATTTCTGGTCTTTTTTCTCTGGCCAAATTATTTCCAGAAACATAAAACCAATAAGGAACTTCCATTCCAAGAAAATCCAAACGAGATGAAAACGGCATATGTTCTGAACCAGCTTCAAATTCTGGCATCTCTAAATAACCAGCTTGCATTCCAGCTATTTTTGAAGCTTCTTTAACGTGCTCAGAAACACAATCAATAAAATAATTTTCAACTGGCCTGATTTCAGAAGGAATATTAATTATTGGTTGTCTAAAATAAAAGAAAGAGAAGAGAGCAGCAGCTAACACTATTACAGCTATTATTATAAAAAGAGTAACTTGTGCTTTCTTCTGCATTTGAGGCGCCTCTTTTTCTCTTCTCTTCTATTTTGGAAAAGAAAAATGCATATATAAATTTTATTACATTTCTACTACTTCTACTTTTGCTTCTCTTCTTTATTTTTAGTGTTTTTAAAATTTGAAAGTTTTTGCAAATTGCCCTATTACAGGTAATGGAACCATTTTTTCATTCAATGAATTAACTATTCCAATAATCCATAAAGCCAGCATCAATAACCACAAAACCGCAGATATTATTGCTCCAATTATAGGTATAAATCCTAAAATAGACCACAAAATTGCTACAATAATATATGCTATAAATAACACTAACCCTTGTTTTGCATGATAAATGCTGAATTTGCTTCTTTCCTTTTTTGTTGCTAATACAATAATCACGCCAATTATTGAAATTAGATAACACAAAAATGCAAAAAGTTTTTCTTCTTCTTTTTTTATCATTTTTTATTTTTTGTTTCTTTTTTCTTTTTTCCTCTTTTATTTTATGAGTGGGCCCGGCAGGACTCGAACCTGCGATCTTTGCCACGTCAAGGCAACGTCATAACCACTAGACCACGGGCCCAACCAAAAATAACAAAAATATAAAGAAAAAGCAATTTAAAAAGATTAAGATTGTTTAAGCAGCTTCTGCTTCTTTAATAGCATTTTGCCTTAATCCTTCCCAATAAGATTCACTATAACTCCAAGGACAATATCTGCCCAAACCATAGATTTCTTTATCTTCATGTTCAATAAAATTAAAAAAATGAATATTATAATTAGAAAAATCAAGAGAATAATGTTGTGTGGTCTTTCCTTTTATATTAGATAATAAATCAACAATTTCTTTATGTTTTTTTGATTTTAAATCTTTTAAATTTACTCCTGCTTTCTTACTTACTACATAAATTCTCTCCTTATTGCCAAAATAATTAAAAGAAGTAGATAATTTTTTTAGCGACGTTTGCCTATCTTTACAGAGCATTTCCAAAACTTGATGATGCCCTAATTTTCCAGAAAAATATTCATTAAAATCCTGTTCTTCTTTTTCATCTATAATTATATTTTGTTTTTTATTTTCATACGCCATTTTATTATTTAAAAATTAAACCCATACCTTGTGAAGCGCCACTCTCAAGTTTATCTATCTTTTCCTTTATTTCATTATATTCTTTATCTTTTAAAACTTCTGCCCCAGCTTCAACCAAAACTTTTTCATTTCTTTCAAAAAAATCCTCGTTAGCATCAATATAAAGATAAGAAATTTTCTTGTCTATTTCTAAAGCTTTAGCATCTCTTAAAATATAACCTTGTCTTTTAAATTCATTAATTTTCCATTCTTTAGCTTTTTCAACTTTGCTTCCTTTTCTGCCAGCTTCTTTTTCAATCTCAACATCAAGTTCACCAACAGCTTTTTCAGGAGCTTCAAGAATATTTTTTATTTTATCTAACTTATCTGTTGGAATCTCATAAATTTTTATCATAAAAAATAAAAAGAAGATACTTATTTAAAGATTATGTTAAACAAAAGAATATGATACTGAATAAAACAATAGATGAAGTTACAGAACAATTAGAAAAAATAAATTGGGAGCTTGTTCAAAATGATGAGAAGTTTGTTAGAATGTATAAGCTTTCAGAAGAAACCAGCATGGAAGGATTATGTCAAATAACTAAGAAAAAGAATTTTTATAATATTTACTTAACTATAAGAGATCCTTTTGGAAAAAATATATATTATATTAAAAAAATAGGAGACACTAAAACAGAAACCGGGGCTGCAAGATGGTTTGAGAGGTTTGCGGCAATGGAAGGAGAAGCTTTTTTATCCAGAGAAACTAATGAACCAGAAATAAAGAATATCTATGACAAATATAAAAAATTAAAAAATAGCAAATAAAAGACAAAGATTAACAAAAGCTTCAGGGGGGATCCGAACCCCCGACCTACGGTTTACAAAACCGTCGCTCTACCAACTGAGCTACTGAAGCATAAAATAACTTATATTAGAAAACTTTTAAACTTTATCTTTAATTTCACTTGGCTTTTACTTTAACTATTCTAAGTTCACAGACTGCAAGAGGATAGATTTTCTTGAGTTTTTTACTAAGTTGTTTTTGAATAGTTGATAAAACAACTTCTTGAAATAAATTGGTTCTTGTCTTATTTTCTAAATCTTTTATTAAAAACTCTTTTGCTTCATCTCTCAAAGCTTTTCTGACAGATCTATGGACTCTCTTTCTAGTTATTAAAAAAGGCTTAACTATAAAATCCCCTTCTTTTGTTTTACATATAAAAGAATCCTCAATAATACTAATATTTCTACCTATTAATCTTCTGATATATGAAAGATGAAGTTTAAATTCATACATCTCACCTATAAGTTGGCCATTTTTCTCTTTGACAACAAAACGACCTTCACAATTTTTACCTTTCAAAATTTTTGTTAAATCAAATTTTACTTTTCTACCTTTAAGTTCTTCTGGTTTAAAAGCCAATAAAGAGATTGTTGTATTAAAAATTTCAAGTTTAACATCAAAATATTTTTTCTTTAGTACAACCATTTTTTATCTTTAATCTTTTAATTTAATCTTATTTCAATATATTTTATATTTTATTTCTCTTTAAATACTATTCTTCCAGATCTTTTTCCTTTTTTTTGAATCTTGCTCTTACCACAAACCTTGCAAGTATAAAGCAGATTTGTTTTTTTAGTGCTTTTAGATTTTCTCTTCCATTTTGTTATGGCTGGTTTACTTCCCCACCTGCCAAGATTTCCTTTTCCTCTTCCGAGACCTCTTTTTTTAACCCTTTCCAAAGAACCTCTCTTAAGTTTTCCTCTTTTATGCCCTGTTTTTGCCTGCGTAATTTTATGTTCTGTATACTTCTTACAATATGGGCAATATCTTTTTGTTTTTTTTGGAATTTTCATTTTAGATATGTTAGAGAAGATTCTAAGATCTCCCGTTTAGAACGGTTTTCTTTATTTTTTGCATAATCTGTAATTAATTCTCTATAAGTAATACGTAATGTACATTCTTTATTTATATAATCATTCTCTCCATCTTTACAAATTTTACACCCTTCTTTTATTGGCGTTGTTTTCCCAACACATTCATCAAGATAATTTAATATCATTTCTTTAATTCCATTTTATTTTTTATTTTTCGTTTTTTGACTTTATTTTTTATTATTTATTATTCATTAACTAATACAGCTTTTTCATCACTCAAAAGAATTTCAGCTATATCTTTTGGAAGGTTAACAATGTCTCCTGATTTAAAAGGTCCAAGTTCAGAACCTTCAGCATCAAGAAAAGCCGATACTTCATCTTTAAACCTAATAAGAATATTTTTTAAATCTTTCTTCTCTTCTTTTGTTTGGCCATTTAATTTTCTGCTCACCATTTTCTGATTTTCTTCAAGTTTACTAACTGTAACTTTAAAAAGTTCTTTCTCATGTTCAAGTAAATTATCAGTATCCCTTTTACTTATTTCAGTTAATGCTGCTGTAAAAGATAGATTTAGAACCTTACGTTCACGAATTGCAATAATCTCTTTTATTATAGATAGGGTATTATCCAATTGCTTTCTTGTTATTCTTAAAGTGTCTGAAAAAAGCCCGGTATTTTTCTGTTCTCTATTGACAATGTCTTTTTTCTCAGCAAGATAAGAAGCTATTTCCTTTAAAAATTTCTTAGGAAGTTGCTGCAAGGCTTCATTATACTTTTCTTTCCTTAATATGTCATAAATTTCTTGATAAGTTATCATTCTATCTTTCCTTTTAACTTCCTCTTAGCTTTTCCCTTAGCTTTTTTAAGCTTACTAATGAATAATAATAAGTAATTTAAAAATCTTCTTAAATTTCTTTATTCAACATCTAATAGAATATTCAAAATAATTATCATAAGGTATCTCTAATTTCATCATCTTCTTAATAGAGAATTTCTCAAAATATCTTCTAAAAGGCCTCATTGAATTGCCATGGGCTGATAAAGCAACATTCACTTTATTTTTCTTAATAAATTTTAAAAGACTTTTAATAAAACTGCTCACTCTTTTTTCAACCATTTTAATACTCTCGCCACCAGGGGGGCGAACATTATAAGAACGGTGCCACAAAAGATATTTTTTCTCTCCATATTTTTTAATTATTGTTTTATGTTTAAAACCCTCTAATTTTCCATAACTTCTTTCAATCATCTTATCGTTTTTAATAAGAATATTACATTCTGGATGATATTTAAGAACTTCTTTTAAAGTATTTTTTGATCTAGAAAGTCTTGTAAAGAAAGCAACATCTATATGTTTATTTTTCAGTTTTTTGGCAACAATCTTAGCTTGTCTAATTCCCAAGGGGGTTAGGCCAGAATCTTTAAATCCAGTAAATCTTTTATCTTTTTCATATCCCCCCCTATTATAAAAAGTTTGGCCATGCCTAAAAATATAAATCTTACATATTTTATTCTTTTTTATTTTTTTTCTCTTTTTTCTCTTTTTCATGATTTTACAAGCAAAGTAACATTTATTAATATTTCTCACTTCTCAGCTTCATGTTTAATTTCCTTAAGAAAAAACTCAAAAAGGTATTTAGCAAAACAAAAACAGAGTTGGAAAACCAAAAAGATAAGGAAGAAAAGGAAATAAAAAAAGAGATTAAAGAAATAAAAAAACAAAAAAAAGAAATTAAAGAAGAACCAAAAGAAGTAAAAAAGAAAGCAGAAGAAAAAAAGGAAAATCTTCTGACTAAATTAAGAAAAATAGCCACCTTTGTAAAAATAAGAGAAGAAAATTTTGATAAATTCTTTTCTGAACTTGAAATAGCATTAATAGAAAATAATGTGGCTATGGAAGCCATTCAATTTTTAAAAGAAAATCTAAAGAAAAAACTTATTGGAAAAGAAATTCCAAGAAGAAAAATTGAAGAAGAAATTAAAAATATCCTTAAAGAAACCATAAATGAACTTTTAATTGAACCTTTTGATCTTATTGAAAAAATTAAATATAAAATAAAAAAAGAAAAACCATATACAATTGTTTTTTTTGGAATTAATGGCTCTGGTAAAACAACCACAATAGCTAAAATTTCTCATATGCTCAAAAATCAAAATCTTAATTCTATTCTTGCAGCATCTGATACTTTTAGAGCGGCATCAATAGAACAATTAGAAAAACACGGCTCTAAATTAGATGTTAAAGTTATTAAACATAATTATGGAGCTGATCCTGCTGCTGTTGCTTTTGATGCAATTGCTCATGCAAAAGCTAAAGGGATAGATGTTGTTTTAGTTGATACTGCTGGAAGGATTCATGTTAAAAAAGATTTAATGAGAGAAATGGAAAAAATTATTAGGGTGGCTAAACCCGATTTAAAAGTTTTTGTTGGCGAGGCTATAGTTGGAAATGATGCTGTTGAGCAAGCAAAAGCATTTCATGAAGCTATTGGAATAGATGCGATAATTCTTACCAAAGCAGATGTTGATGAAAAAGGTGGAGCAATGATTAGCGTTAGTTATGTAACAAAAAAACCAATTATCTTTCTTGGAATTGGGCAAGAATATGACCAGATAAAAAAATTCAGTAAAGAAGAACTTATTAAAAGTATATTTTCAAACTAATTTTCCATCTCGTAATTTTATAATTTTATCTGCATCTTCTGTAATTTCCAGATCATGAGTCACTACGATAATTGTGGTTTTCTTTTTTAATTTTGTTAGGGTATTCATTATTTCGCTACTTGATTTTGTATCTAAATTTCCAGTTGGTTCATCAGCCATAATAATCGAAGGTTCATTAATCATAGATCTTGCTATAGCCACTCTTTGCCGTTCTCCACCAGATAATTGATTTGGTAGATGATCTGCCCTATTCTCTAAATCAACCATTCTAAGAAGTTCCATAGCTTTTTTTCTTCTTTGTATTCCTGATACATTAGCTATTGTTAAAGGCAACTCAACATTTTCTATAGCAGTAAGTAAAGGGTGTAGATTAAAGAATTGAAAAACAAAACCAATTTTTTTATTTCTTAATCTAGCTAATTCATCCTCTGTTAATTTAGAAGTGTCAACACCACCTAAAAACACCTTTCCTCTGCTTGGTTTATCTAAACAACCAATTAAATGTAAAAGAGTTGATTTCCCAGAACCGCTATGCCCCATAATTATTGTTAATTTATTTTTTGGAATGCTAAATGTTACCCCATTAAGGGCTTTTACATTTACACCATCTAATTCATAAATTTTTGCCAAATCTTTTACTGACAAAGCTTCTTTTTTTGGTTTTATTGTTTTTTTGATTTTCTTGATTTTTTTTGTTTTTTTGAATTTTTTGTTTTTCATTTTATTTTTTTGAATATTTTTTTATTTTATTCATATCTCAAAGCTTCTACTGGTTGAAGTCTTGATGCTCTTCTAGCTGGAAAAATTCCTGAAATAACTCCAACTATAACTGAAAATGAAAGTGCAAAAATAACTAAACCAGGACCTATAGAAACTAATGATCCTCCACCAATCATTGTAGTAGCTAACATAAATGTAGCTGCTTGCCCGATTATTCCAGAAATGACAAAGCCTATGAAAAGTCCAAGAATCCCTCCAACAAAACCAATTAAAGCAGATTCAACAAGAAAAAGATTCATCACCCCTTTATTTGTCATACCTAATGCTTTAAGAATTCCTATCTGTCTAGTTCTTTCTGTAACTGAAGTAAACATTGTATTTGCAATTCCTACAGCCCCAACTAAAAGAGAAATTGCTGCAATCCCATATAAAAATAAATTTATTGCATTAAGTATATTACTAACTATTGATGAAATCATTTTTGGAGTCATAATACCAAAATTAATATTTTCTTCATTAACATGTCTTGAAATCATTAATTGTTGTTTTATTTTTTCAGCAATTTCCTCAGTTCTTTCAGATTCAACCCTAACTTCCATAGCATAATATTCTTCTTCATTAGAACCAAATGAAGAATATTCTTTTGCATCTTCAAGACTTACAAAAATATAACTATCTTCACCCATTCCAGCCATTCCGCCAAATTCTTCTAAAATTCCTATAACTCTAAAAGAATCACCCTCAATTTTTATTTGAGAACCAATATAAATGGGTTTATCAAAAGCATCTGTTGCAATTTTATTACCCAAAACAACAACATTTTTGTCGCCTTTCATTAAAAATCTTCCTGATTCAAGACCGGCACTACTTTCTCTAACTTTTTTCCAGTTTTCATCAGTACCTAAAAGATAAAGATTTTTAGTATTACCCGAATATTCCATATCTACCATTCCAACTATTTCTGGAGCAACATAAAGAACTCCTTCTACAATTTTTATTAGTTTCAAATCTTTTTCTGTTAAATTACCAGGTTCTGGAGCTAGACTTTGCATAAAACTATATTCAAGAGAAGAACCAGGTAAAACATAAATAATATCACTACCTAAACTACTTAATTGATTTTGAATAGTTCCTTGGAGTCCTTGTCCAACAGAAACTATAGCAACTATTGCTGCAACACCTATAATTATTCCAATAATAGTTAACCAACTCCTTAAACCTCTTGTAGTTAAATTATTTAAAGCAAATTTAAATGAATCTTTAAATTTCATCTTATCAATTTATTACTATTTATTATTTGTTATCTAGATTATTTAAATTATTTTTGATTTTTTTCTTCTTTTCTTTTTTAGAATTCTGAACAAAATAAAAATAATTATTATTCCTATTATTCCAATAACAACATAAATTATAGCTTTAAAATTACTCTTGCTGCTGCTTTTTCCATCCAAACCATAAGTTGAAGATTTAAACATAACTGTTTTTTCTACCTCTCTTCTTATACCTATGTTATCAGTATAAGATATTTGAACAATTAAAGAATCGTCTTTTTTAGGCAGAATTTTAAAAGAAGCTATAGTATAGTCATTTGTTTCTATTCCCCCCACAATATTTTTATTTGAACCTAAAATCTCAATTGCGGCTTGTTCAGGCAAAACTATTGTAACAGAATTAGCATCTTTATTACCTATGTTTGCAATAGCCAAACTTAAAGAATTTGTTAAAGGTGAAAAATCTTGTATTGCTACATCAAAATCTGTTTTTGACTCTTCTATATTAATATTAAATTTTTCTTCATTATAACTGCTCCATGTTCCTCCTGTATTGCACGTATAATGTAATATAATTTCATTATCTCCGTCAAGAGCATCTTTGTCAACTTTCACTTTATATTTAACTAAAATAGGCTTTTCATCAATATGCATGATTCTTATTGTTCCTATACTTTGAATTGAACTAGTTCCAGCATCTAAAGAAAAAGGATAATCTAAAATAAGCTCAACCATGGTGTCTTGCGCTATTCTATCCCCATTATTCTCAATTTGAAAAACTAAATCAACATAACTATTTGGTTCAGCAGGATATGGGTCTTGATTTAATAATGTGATATCAAGATGAAAAACCCCTTCAATAGCCATAACTTTTGGAATATTAATTAAAAAACTTAAAACAAATATTAAAAATACAAATAAAAATATATTCTGTTTTAATTTCATTTTATTTGTTTTATTTGTTTTATTTACCTCTTTCAACTTTAACCAATAAATAACAGACTCTTTCCTTTTAAATATTTAGATTACTATAAAGTTTTATAAATTCCTTACTCTTGATTTTAATATGTTAGACAGACTCGGCGATGTATTGAAAAAAACAATGTCAAAGCTAGCTGGGGCTGTATTTATTGATAAAAAGATTACTGAAGAAATTATCAAAGATCTCAAATATTCTTTACTTGAAGCTGATGTTGATATTAAAACAACCAACACACTTTGTGAAAAAATAAGAAAAAAAGCAGGCCAAAAAATTCCAGGCCTAGAAAAAAAGGAAAAAATAATAAAACTAATTCATGATGAACTTATTGAAATTTTAGGAAAAGAAGAACAGGAAATTAAAATAGATAAAAAAAAGAAGCCATTCAAAATTATGCTTCTTGGTTTGTATGGTGCGGGTAAGACAACCACGGCAGCCAAATTGGGTTTTTATTATGGTAAAAGAGGCTACAAAACTTGCTTAGTTGGTTTGGATGTTCATCGTCCCGCAGCACCAGAACAACTTGAACAACTTGCAAAAAAAGCAAACCTGGGTTACATGATTGATAAAAAAGAAAAACAAGCTGGAAAAATATGGAAAAATTTTGAAGACAAACTTAAAAAATATAATTTAGTTATTATTGATACTGCTGGAAGAGATATTTTAAATAACTCCTTAATTAATGAACTTAAATCTCTCTATCGTGAAATAAAACCAAATCTTGTAATTCTAGTAATGCCTGCAGATATAGGTAAGGCAGCATCTAAACAAGCCCAAGGATTTAATAAAACAGGAAAAATTGATGGAGTCATTATTACAAGAATGGATGGAACAGCAAAAGGTGGAGGGGCTTTAGTTAGTTGTTCTGAAACTAATGCCAAAGTTATTTTTATTGGAACAGGAGAAAAATTACAAGATATAGAAACTTTTGATCCAAGTGCTTTTGTATCCCGTTTATTAGGAATGGGTGACCTTAAAGGCTTGCTAGAAAAAGCAAAATCAGCTGTTGAAGAAAAAGAACAGAAAAAAATAGAAACAAGACTTAAGGAAGGTAAATTCACATTAAATGATTTTTATGATCAAATTAAAGCAATGCAATCAATGGGTCCAATGAGTAAGATCGCTGAAATGATTCCTGGAATGGGTAATATTAAAACAAAACTTCCAGGGGTTTTTGATGTTCAAGAATCCAAGTTAAAAAAATGGAGATATGCAATTGATAGTATGACTCCAGAAGAAAGAGAAAATCCTGATGTTCTTAGTTCAGGAAGAATTGCAAGAATAGCTAAAGGAAGTAATGTTTCAACTGCAGACATCAGAACATTAATTAAACAATATAAAGTTGTTAAAGAATTGGTTTCTGGAGCAAAAGGAGGAATGCAAGATCTTGGTCCAGGCCAAATGGATAAAAAAACTCTTCAAAAATTAGCGAAAAAATTCGGTAGAAAATTATTCTGAATTAATTGATTTTATCTTAATCCTGGCTGGCTAGGTTCTTCTGGTTGGGTTGGTTGTTGAGGAACAACTCCGCCGCTAGTTCCTTTAACAAATCTTATTTTTATTGGAATATTAAAATTACAAACACCGCAATCTTCTGGACAATTTTTTATTGTTTCATATTCTTTGCAAATACCATCACCGCATCTTATACAATATCTAATTGAAAAAGGGCAGGGTCCAAATAAGCAGTCTGAAACAGAAATTAAACCAGGACAGCAATTATAAGGAGGACTAACTTGAATTCCTTCTGGAGCACAACAATCTTCATTACATGTTTTATAAGTTTCTCCTGGCTCGCAAATATCATTTCCGCAAACACAAACACAGTCATTTGGACAATTAATACAAGTTTCTCCTTCTTCACATATCTTATTTCCACAAACAGGTTCTTGTCCTGGACTACTACCACCTCCACCACCTCCACCAGACTGTTCATTTACAGTGAAGGATCCTGCTCCTGATTGAAATTGATAATATTGTTTTCCACATTCTATTACAATTGAATATGTATCTGCAAACGATGTTGCAAGTCCGAGGGTTTCATAAAGTCCTGTTCCTGAATTATAACCCATAACATAAAAAGAAGATGCTGCAACACCATCTAAGCTTGGGATTATTGTTAGGTTGCAAGTTGCTCCGCTGATTGGAGTTCCTGATGTTGTTGAATAATTTGCCCTAATATTAAAATAGGTGTTTGTGTAAAGTGATGGTTGGTAGATTGCTGTGAGGGTTGTTGGCTCTTCTGTGATTGTCAAAACTATTTCCGTATTATCATCTATTATTTTATTTGTTGTTAAATTAACGGATTCTGTTTCAGAATGTGGATTTATGCTTGCATTGATGGAATAGTTTGTTAAATATACTTTACCATAAGAAGTATCATAATATTCTGTAATATTTTGTCTTTGAATATAACCAGAAGAATTAGTTGTTACATTAATTATATCTGGGGAGGTCCAAGAACAGCCATGTTGTTGATTGCAACCTGAAGAATTTGCGATATTACTACATGGAATGGCTGTCCCTTGACACAAAGGATCATTCCACGTGCATCCATAATGTTCTTCACAACCATATGGAAAAAATTTAAAATCGCTACAAGCATCAGCAACACCCTCACAATAATCATCTATATAGGCTGTTACATAAGCTCCAGAAACTGGATTTCCATCAGAATAATTAACATAAGCATCTAGATACCATTTAATAGACAGCTTTCCATGTTGAAGTTGAACATGGCTATTGTTGAAGGAAACATTAAGAAAAGTAATATTTGGATTTGTTGTGCCTAGAATATAGACATCTTTTGTTGTTGAATTTATTATCCAACTATTCCAAACTAAATTTTCAAATGCAAAATTAGAAATAGATATACCATAATTCTTAGAATTATTAATTGTGTTGTTCTTCACAACATTATACCATCCATAACCAAAAATGACTCCATCATTACATTTATTGATAATATTATTGAAAATCTTATTATAAGATGAACTTGTAAAAGTCCCCCCAATATTAATTCCTTCTGTATTATTTGTTAATGTATTATTTCTTATTAAATTACTATTAGATACTTGATATATAGTAATTCCCGAGTCTGAGTTTGATTTAATTACATTATTCTCAACGATATTGTTTTGTGCATAATCATAAAGATTAAGAGATGGTGCAGCGCCACAAGTTCCCACACCATTATATTCCAGGTGATTATTTGTGATAGTATTATTATATGAATAAGTTCTAATAATTAAACCATTACAATTATGGCCGATATTATTATACGAAATTGTATTATGTGAACCATTTAATATTCTTATTCCAATATCTTCATTGTATGTTGCTATATTTTGTGTTATATTATTATAATTAAATTCTTTAAGAGCAAAAAGACCTGCCATTGGCCCCCCCTCCAACAAGTTGTGAAGAATTAAACAGATTGTTATAAATAAAATTATGAGAAGAATTGTATCCTATATAAAAAGAATAGAGTCTATTTTGGCTAGCAATATTACTTGATAAATTACTATAACTAGTAGCATTCAAACCAATTCCGCCATATTGGTTAGAAGTAAGAGTATTATTATAGATTATTAAGTGGGTGGAATAATTAATCCATATACCATAATCAAAATCAACAATAATACAATCTTTTATTGTTACATTATCAAGGTTTGTTCCTATAAAACCTTTTCCAGAAGAATCAATACTTCCATTTCCTGTTAAATTATAACCATTACAATCTATAATTGTATCATTGGCATTTATTATAAAACAGCTATCATTATGTTCAGGTTCTGATTGATTTAATGTGCAAGATTCAGTTACAGTATCTCCGCAAGTAAAATTTGTTGTTGCTCCGATGCAGTCTGCCTTTACTTGAGAATTTAGAATAAAAAAGCACATAAATGTTGCAATTACAAATATCAACAAAAATTTCTTATTCATTTTATCTCTTTTATCTTTCTTATTGTAAAATTATGGAAAAAGAAGCTTATATAATTTATTAAAAAACTGAAAGAAAAAATTTTTATTTATTTCCTTGTTAGAAGCCATGCGGCAAATACTGTTATTCCTAAAAGGACAATAATACCGATTATTTGTGGTTGCATTAAAAAAGTTTTTGGTCCTGCGAAATATTTGCTAAGAAGATCGCCAAAAACAAAAATTGCTGAAACAATAAAAACAATAATTAATGCTGCTACTAAAACCCAAGCAAAACGTGGGTTGAAAAAAGTATCAATATCTTTTTTAATTAATCCAACAAGAAGAACAATAAATAATAAGGAAACAATAAAAGCAGCAAACCAGGGAGCAATTATTTTAACATAATTTACAGCATTTGCTGAAACAAGAAAAATTATAGATATTGCAAATGAAACAAAAATATGAACAAACTTGTTTTCTCCTAAAGCTTGTGTCTTACCTAAAAGAGCATAAGTAACTACAAAAATTAGTAAGAAACCAAAAACAGGAATAAAAGATGAAATTCCTGTTAAATCTATTGCTACCATTTTTTATTTTTAATCTATCTCCCCATTGGAATTTGAATATTTGATTTTTTCTGAGCTGCTATAGACCCTATTAAAACAGCTGCAACCATTAAACCAACAAATATGAAAATTATAACTATGGCACTATTAGCTTGGAACCAATACCAAAAATTATTTCCTACAACTGTTTCAAAAACTCCTGAACGAGCAAGAACAACTAAAAATATAACCCCGCCAAATATGCTAAAAATCCATCTCCATGAATCAGTATCTGGTTTTAATGACACACCTAATAAAACAACTAGGCCAATAATTATAGCTATGCCAATTCCTATATTAGCAAAAAAATTCATAAAAAAAGCCCCAACATAAGGGTTGCTTACAGTAAAAAATCCGATAACTAAAGCAATAAGTAAATTTACTCCACGATTATGAAAAAGATTTATTTTTTCAAGTATTGCAAAAACAATAGTAAAAACTAAAACCAAAGGCAGAAGAACAGTAAAAACACCAAAAGCTTCCCATTGTTGTATTATTCCATAAAGACTGTTCCAAGCATAACTTGGATAATAATTAGCCATTTTTTAATTTATTTATTTTGTTTTTTCCTCTTTTTTTATCTTTTTATCCTTTAATTTAATTTTTTATGCTTACTTATATTTAAAAAAATTATGTTTTATATACTTTTCTTTTTATCTGATTTTATCTGATTTCTTTTTTTATTTATTTTTCTTTATTTATCTCTTTTTATCTCTATTTTATCTCTATTTTATTTTTGGTTTTTACCTGTAGCTAATACCAAAGCTATTGCTCCTCCAAAAATAACAAAGAAAATTATCATAGCTATAACATCGCTATTCATATTACCTAATTGAATTTTTTCAAATAACCCAAAGGACCAAGCTATTGATGCTAAAATAGCTAATCCAAATAATATTCCAAGAGTTATTTGCATCCCTTTGGCCTCTTGTTTTACCCCAATAAAACCAAAAACCAGAAAATAACCTAATAAAATAATAACCATAGTGGCTATTAAAGGAATAAATCTGAGTGTGAAGCCAACAAGAGATTGGACTCCAATAAATATGAACCCAACAATAATAGCAACAATCAGATTAGCATATTTTTTTTCCTCGCCAAGAACTCTGGTTTTTTCAAGAATAGCATAAATAACAACAAAAACCAATAAAAAAGGTAGAAGTATGTTTGTAAAAAAAGGATGTGTAAATATGACAAAAGTTTCTGCAGCCATTTTAAATTGAATTTTTTTATTTATTCTATTGCTGTTTCTGTTCCTTCAATGATCTCATCTTGTGCAGGAATGGCGCTTTTACTAATAATTACTACTTCACTTACTGCTTTAACATATTGGTGAGGAATTATCAAACCTCTTGCTCCAGAAAGTAAAGAAGAAAAACTACTATCGCGAGCAATTCTAACACGCCAGCTCTCTATCTTATTTCCAACCACGTTAGCTTCCTCTATAATCCCTATATAATCGCCAGAATCTGTAAAAATCTTCATTCCAACCACATCACTTACTCTCAAAATTTTTAATACCATCTTTTATATTTGTTTTATATTTGTAATTTTTACTATTTAGTTAATGTTTATAGTTAAAATACCTTTAAATATTTTTTGTTGATTTATCTTGGCTTTTGGAAATCTTTTTATAATCTTTTTTCTTTTTTAAAACTAATAAAAAGGGGTAAATTAAAAGAAAAGAGATGGAAAGAAAAGAAGTTAAAGACCTTCTAAAAAAATTTGAAGCTAAAGTAGCAAAAGAATTAAGAGAAGATGTTTCTGAAGCCCCTGCTGAATATTCTAGAGAGTATAGAAAATTTAGACAAGAAACTCTTGCAGGTCTTAGTAAATATAAGAGAGCTTGTAAAAGCATAGGTAGAATTATAAAATTAAGAATTTCAAAAAAAGATGAAGAAAGAACAAGAAAAGCGCTGGAAAGAGCCCACCTCGATGTTGAGCCAGAAGAGGCAAGCGGATTGGCTATTTTTGCCTTGATTGCAACAATAATCCTTGCATCATTAATTTCATTTGCAATATTTATGCTAACAGAGGTATTTCCTTTTTTAATTTTTGCACTGATTTTTTTTATTGGTTTCTTTTTATTCTATTTTTTTAATACCCTGCCACAAAGATTAGAACAAAAATGGCGTCTTAAAGCATCCTCTCAAATGGTTCCATGTATTTTATATATGGTTGTTTATATGAGACACACATCAAATCTAGAAAGGGCTATACACTTTGCATCCCAACATCTACAACCACCCCTTTCATTGGATTTAAAAAAAATATTTTGGAATGTTGAAACTGGCAAATACAGTACAATAAAAGATGCCTTGGATGCTTATCTTGAAACTTGGCGCGAACATAATCTTGAATTTTTAGAAGCTTTTCATTTGATTGAATCCTCTCTTTATGAACCATCAGAAGCTAGACGTATACAAATTCTTGAAAAATCTCTCGAAGTAATTCTTGATGGGGTTTATGAAAAAATGTTGCATTATAGTCATGAAGTTAAAAGTCCTATTACAAATGTCTATATGTTAGGAATTGTTCTTCCAACTCTTGGTCTAGCCTTATTGCCTTTGGCTTCCACACTATTACAAGGAGCAATTAAATGGTATCATGTAGCCCTATTATTTAATATTCTTATTCCTTTTGTTGTTTTTTATATGACAAACTCTGTTCTAAGTAAACGTCCAGGAGGTTTTGGTGAAACAGAACTTCTTGAGAGAAATCCAAATTATAAATACTTTAAATCAAAAAAACCATATTTCATAGCTGCCATTATAGCCCTGCCTTTTTTAATAATCGGATTACTGCCTTTATTATTATATTATATTCCTTCAACCCCTGTTGATTATAGTTTTGGCCAAATTGGTTTGGGAAATTTTTTGGGAAATCAAACTTTTTTCGATTTTAAAATTGATCCAGATACAAAGGGGGTGGCAGGACCTTTTGGGCCAATTGCTTTATTATTAAGTTTATGCATCCCTCTTTCAATCGCATTATTTTTTGCCATTTCTTATAGATTAAAAACACAAAAATTAATTCAAACAAGAATTCAAACAAAAAAACTTGAAAAAGAATTTGCTTCAAGCATTTTTCAGCTTGGCAATCGGCTTGCAGACGGAATTCCTGCTGAAATGGCTTTTGGCAGAGTGGCGCAAACATTAAGAGGAACACCAACAGCTGGTTTTTTTAGTCTTGTTAATTTGAATATACAACAAGCAGGGATGGATATTAAAACAGCCATATTCAGTACAGGTAGAGGGGCTATCAATTATTATCCTTCTGATCTTATCAAAACAAGTATGAGAATTCTTATTGAGAGTGTGAAAAAAGGTTTAGGTGTTGCTGCAAAAGCATTAATGTCTATAAGTGAATATGTGAAAAATATTCATAAAGTAAATGAAAGATTAAGAGATTTATTGGCTGATATCATTTCTGGAATGAAAAGTAATATGACTTTTCTTGCCCCTTTATTATCTGCAATTGTAGTTGGACTCGCATCTATGATAACCAGTATTTTAGGAAGACTTGAAATGATGATAACAGCAGGAGAATTAACAGGAACAGAAGCAATCGGCGGAATGGGGCTTAACCAAATTACCCAAATGTTTAATATAGTTAAAATGATTCCACCTTATTGGTTGCAAATTATTGTTGGAATTTATATTATTGAAATTATCTTTATTTTGACCGGAACTCTTACAACAATTGAATCAGGGGAAGACAGACTTGGAGAAAAAGCAGAAATAGGAAAAATGTTAATGACAGGAATGCTTCTCTATACAGTTGCCGCATTTATAGCTATAATTGCTCTTGCACTCCTAGCAACAGTGGCAGTTGGGGGTATAATGTAATATTATAAATTTTTAAACTTGAAAAACTTTGAAAAATAAAGAATATGAATTTTAAAAATAAAAAGGGGCTTGTTTGGTCTGAAATTGCTTGGTGGGTAATTGGCTTGGTTGTTCTTGCTCTTGTTATTATATTTATTTTTATATTAAATAAACAAGGTCTAACCCTATTAGAAAAAATAAAAAACTTTCTAAGGTTTGGTGGTTAAGATGGCTATTGAAATAAATACCCTTATTAAAGCAATAGCCGCCTCACTTGTAATTGTTGCAGTTATTTTAATAGCAGGAATTTGGTTTCAACCACTATATGCTGAATTTAGTGAAAAACTGACTCCAGAAGCTGAAGAAGAATTTACAACCAATTTTGATCTTTTGATTAATAATATAGAAGAATGTCTTTTAGTTGAAGATGATAATTGTTTATGTGATGGTTTTGAACCGTTTCCAGCTTTTCTTCCAGTAAAATCTAAAATAATTATAAAAGAAATGCAAGATAAAAATACACAAATTAACTGGACCTATAATAAACAAACATATAAGAGTGAGATAATTCAAAATTTAAAAATCTCAGCAATATATTTTAATACACGACAAGAAATTCCTTATTTATCTGATAAAACAATTGATTTTTCTAAAGAACCCCCAGAATTTAAACAAACAGGTTTAACAAAAAGAATGCCTATAAGAAAATATTATCCACGAATTATAAGTAAAAAAATATATAAAAAAAATAATGAGCTCTTTTTTATAATATGGTATCCAGAATATGAAAGATCTACATTTCCAGATCCAGATTTAAAAATTTGTGGAGAAGAACAAGAAGAATAAAAAAGAGTAAAAAGCATTAAAAAAAGAATAAAAAAGAATAAAATAACAAAAATAAAGATAGAAAGATAAAAGAAAATTTTAAAAACAGCACATACCTTTAAAATAAATAAAGAAAACCAAAAGAGGTAAAATGAAAAATAAAAAAGCTATTGAAATGAACATTACGACAATAATCGTAGTAATTCTTGCAATTCTTGTTTTAGTAATTTTAGCACTATATTTTACAGGCGGTATGAAAGCGCTCTGGGAAAAAATTACAGGAGTCTCAGGAACTTATAATGAGGCTGATGTTACAAGTGCTAGACAATTATGTAGAACATTTTGTGTGGTAGATGATGAACAATCTTTTTGCGCAACACCATTTAATCTAAAAAAAGGAGATGTGACAGAAGTAAAATATTGCGACCAATTCCCTATAGAAGCGCAAAAATCTCCAGATTGTACTAATTTTGAAGATCTTGATTGCGGCAATTATCGAACAATAGAATAAAATATATAAAAAATAAAATGAACAAGAAAGGAGTAGAACTTTCTATTAATACTTTAATTATTATAATAATTGCAGTATTGGTTCTTGTTATAATTGTTTTTATTTTTAGCGGGGCAATGAGGGGATTTGCAGCTGATTTATTTACAAAACTTAAAAATGCTCTTGGGCTTTGGAATTCTACTAAAATTGCGCAATAAGAATTAACAAAAATAAGAAATTTTAAATATTGTCTTTCTCTTATTGTTTTATAAACAAAATGAACAAAAGAGGAACGCAATTGCTTTTAGAGCAAATAATTAAACTTATTATTGCACTTATCGGCATAGTTATTATTCTTTATGCCGGTTTTGTTCTCTTTCGGACTTATTTTGGAAAACAAGATGATATGCAAGCACAAGGAACTTTAGAATACCTTGTAGAAAAATTAAATAATCTTGAACAAGGATCAATTTTCAATTATACTTTACAAAGTCCTGTTGGTTGGTATATAATTTCTTTTGATAGAGAACATAATTTTAATGGTAATTTTCAAAAACCGCCAATGATTCAGCCCAACTTAGTTTGTCTTTGCAAGAAAAAATGTGAAACCAAATTTTGTAGTGCTTTAAGTCTGCCATTAAAAACAGATAATGAATTAACAAGCATTCAAATCCAAATTAAAGATGTCTGGCTGATCAATAAAGGAGATTATTATGAGATAACTACAAAAGAACCTGAAATAGAACCTTAAATAAAATCTTTAAATTAAAATAAATTAAAAACAAGATAAAAAAATGAAAATCAAGCTGAAAATGAATAAAAAAGCAATTGTGGCAAAAACCCTAATTAAAATTTTATTGCTTCTTGTACTTTTTGCATTAATTGGATTTTCAATTTATCATTTATTGAAAAAATTTGGAGTATTGTAAAAATTTATATAAATAAAACACCAATCAAATTAAGCATAGCCAAATTAAACAATAAAAGAATAAAAAATGATTAAAAAATATAATAAAAAAGGAGCATTAGTTCAAACAACAATCATATCTATTATAATAATTATTCTCAGTGCTGCAATTATTTTTTTCTTTTTTAATGCTTTCCCATATAAATCCACAATAGACAAAGAAGCTTGTCATCAATCTGTTATTCTAAGAGGCCAATCTGTTGCTGGAATTGCGCCAGGAAAACTTGCAATCCCTTTAAATTGTAAAACAGAAGAAATAACAATCAGTTCAACAAATGAAATATTCATAGCAAGAGAAATATCCAATGCAATGTATGATTGTTGGTGGATGTTAGGAGAAGGTAAATATGATTTTTTTTCTAATCCAACGTGGCAAGAAACTATTATAGAAGTAGGATCATTTCAAGGAACAGCAAAAGCAAATTGTGTTATCTGTTCAATAATTAGATTTGAAGATAATGTAAAAGAAAAACAAATGGAAATACACGTTACTGAATTTATGGAAACTACGAAAGTACCAATAAAAAATATAACTTATTTAGAATATTTATCTGGCCAAGAAGATGCTAAACTTCCAACAAATATAGAAATAAATAAATTAAACACAAACCAAGATTATGTTGTAGTCTTTATGGGAATAAGGGGTGGAAGTTTTGGTAATGCGGTTAAAGATCTTGGTATCTCTATGGGTGGTGGAGCTTTCACAGGATTTATGATAGGCTCTTTATTAGGACCAAAAGGAATGCTCTGGGGTGCTGGAATAGGTGCAACAGTAGGACAATTTCTTGGTTATCTAAATGGAATAAAAGAAATACAAAATGCAAACATAGCTTCTATAAGATGTAATGAAGAATTTTCAGTTTCTGACCCTGGTTGTTTTATTCTTTATTTGGTTCCATTATCAGCAGAAGAACTCTCAACAACCTGTCAAAATATAGAAAGTATTCCTTAAAAAACCATATTCTAAAAATTTATTAATACATTTTTCCTATCAAAATTATGTTTAAAGATAAGAGGGGTATTGAGATTGGTTGGGAATTTATTTTCAATCTTTTGTTTGTAATAGCGATAATTCTTATATTAAGTATGTGGATAAGTTCTCAAGCTAGTGGTTCTGCTCTGCAAAAACAAATTCTGGCAAAAGAAACATGCTTATTAATATCATCAGCAGAGCCCGAAACAAAAATTACAATAGAACATGATAAAAATATTATTATAGAAAAAAGTGGAACAGGAATTTTAGTCAAACAAAATGAACATGATAAAGTTGGTTATTTTTATGACTGTTATCTTAAAGACAATATTGAATTTTCAAAAAAAGATGATTTTACAATAATCGAGATAAAATGAAATTATAATAAAATAAAGAAATAACGAAATGATAAAAAGACAAAATAAAAAGGGGCAGGTGGGACACGCAGTGACTTGGATTCATAAGTTCTTTATTCTTGTTCTTGTTATAGGGGGAATAGTTGCAGTTATTTTAACACACTATTCTCAACAATACGACATTCGTAATTATGAGGCCAACACTATTGCAAGAAAAATAGTTGAATGTATTGCGCCAGAAGGAAAAATTGAAGTTTTTAGTGAACAAGCAATTCGAGATTGCTTACCTATTGATGAAAAAGAAATTTTTCTTAATATAAGTTTAGGAAAGGATAATGTCGCAATAGGGTATGAATATTTAGAAATTTTATGTCAAGCAGAAAAAGAAACTGAAGTTAAAAAATATCCATCATGTCTTGAAGAAAAATATTATGTTCTTGAAGATAATCAAGAAAAAGAGTTAGGAATTTTTTTAGCAATTAGAAAAACTGAAAAAAATCTTTAGAAACGAAAAATAAAAATGATAAAAAGACAAAATAAAAAGGGGCAGGCAGGAGATATTATTCAAGACACTGTTGGTTTGATTGTTGTTGCCTTGTTATTAATAGTTTTTTTCATAATATCAAGTGCTTTCTGGGGATTTGGAAAAAAAGAGATGCAGACAATAACAACAGAAAATATATTACAAAACCAAGAACATCTTTCTCTTTACTCATGGCTGCAAAAAACAATTGAAATAGATATTAATGGACAAAAACAAGAGATTATGATGGCTGATTTAATAAGATTATCAAAAATAGATTATAACTATAAAGAAACTTTAGATCAAGAAATTAAAAAAGCATATGGTAATTTATATGATTATAATGTTGAAGCTAAAAATCCAGAAGAGTTTGATATTTTGAGTTATGAAATTATTACTATTGGAGGGGTTCCAATGATTTTGCCAGCAGTAAAACAAACAACAGGATCATTTTTTTATATTCCATCTAATGAAACAATTTTTGTTAATCTAGAAATTTTAAATTTGAAATGATAAAAATAAAAAATAAATGAAAAAAGAAAGATGAAAAATAAAAAAGCAGGAATTTTTGCGGTGGGAATGGTTTTGGGAATGATAATTTTTATAGGAATTGCCTGGTATGCTTTTTCAAGTACAAATAAAAACATTAATTCTGGAATTGAAATAAGTGATGCAACAAATTACAAAAATCTGCAAAATACTTTCTCTTTTTATATGAATGGTGTGGCAAAACTGTCTTCAACACAGTCATTTTATGATATTGCAAAACAAGCAGCAATTAACAAAGAAAATTCTAATTGCAATGTTTATTCAGAAAAAAATTATTTTATGTGGTCATCAGATTGCAAACCAGAACAACAATTTATAGAAGACTTATTTGTTGAAAAATATAATCAAAGTTTTTATGATTTCTTACAAAAATATCCAGAAAGTGGCTTTGAAAGCGGTTTTGAATTGCAGAAAATAGAATATATTCATAATTTAGAGGAAGAGATAATTAAATCAACCGCTCCAATCAAAGTTCTTAAAACAGAAAAGGCAACAGCTTTCGCCACCTATAATATAAGTTATAATCTAAATCCTATCATCAATCTAAATCTTAGTGAACAAGAAATTTATTTAGATGATTTTATAGATATTTATCATACAACAAATCTAGCTGTTCAAGAGTGTAAAGAACAGCAAAATCCAGAAATTTGCATTAAAAATAAACTTAATTTTAAAAGATGGACAACCAAAATTCAAAAATCATCATCAAATTTTATTTTCGAACTTAAAACAAATAAGTATTTTTTCTTTAAAGATAGCGAAGGAAGACAAGATTTTAAACAAATAAAGTTAAATTTTGTCATGATAGTATAATTATTCGAGCATAAGAATATTTAAAAAAAGCTATTGTTTTTTATTAAAATGATTAAAGCTACTTATCAACAATTAATTGAAAGGATAGCTCGTCTTTCTGGTCTTGCTCTAGAGGAAATTCAAAGAAGAATTGATGCTAAAAAAGCTAAACTTTCTGGCCTTATAAGTGGTATTGGAGCTGCCCAAGTAGTTGCTGCAGAACTTGGCATTTCATTTGAAAAACAAAAATTTAAGGTAATTGATATGCTTATAGGAATGAAAAAAATTCAAACTATCGGCAAGATAATAGAAATCTATCCGATCAGAAAATATAAAAGAGCAGAGCATGAAGGAGAAATAGGTTCTTTTTTATTAGCTGATGAAACTTCAAGCATCCGTGTAGTTTTATGGGATACTAGTCATATTGATTTAATAAAAAATAAAACAATAAAAAAAGATTCTGTTATAGATATACAAAATGCAGATGTAAGAGGAACAACAATAAGAGAACTGCATTTAAGTTCTAATGCAAAAATTGAATTAAGTGATAAAGAAATTAAAAATGTTCGAATAATAAAAGAAAAACTGCCAATTAAAAAAATATCTGAATTACAGCCAGGTGATAGAACCAGCATTAGAGGAAATATTGTACAGCTTTTCCAACCAAATTTCTTTTCAACTTGTCCTGAATGTGGAATGAAAGTTACTTATGAAGGTGATAAAGCAATATGTATAAAACACAACGTTGTTGTGGCAAAAAAAAGAGCTCTTATCCCTTTAGTTATTGATGATGGGACTGAGAATATTAGGGCAGTTGCTTTTAATGAAACAATAATCAAACTTCTTAGTATAGAAGAAAATGAAATAGAAAAACTTCAGGATGCTTCTTTTTTCCTAGATAAAAAACAAGATATTTTAGGAACAGAAATAATCTTTACAGGCCGGGCTAGAAAAAACGTCATGTTTAATAGAAATGAATTTATCATAAACAATATTCAAAAATCAAAACCAGAAGATATTATAGATGAATTAAACAAATAATGATGAAGTTCTGAAACATATTACATATTAGGATAATATTTATAAAACTTTCATACGTTATTTTTACGGTTAAGGGTCAAGATCGGGGGTAATTAAAATCACTAAAATTAAAACCAAAAAAGAAAAGGAAGGAGAACTTAAACTTACAGATCTTCCTGGAATAGGCCAGACAACAGCATCTAAACTTGAAGGGGCTGGTTATGGCGACTTAATGAGTATTGCTGTCATGACTCCATCTGATTTAAGTTCTTTAGCAGATATAAGTACAAGCGTAGCTAGAAAGGCTATAGGTGCAGCCAGAAAAATGCTTCATCTTGAATTTGAAGATGCAACACAATATCTAAAGAAAAGGGAAGAAGTTATTAAAATCACTACAGGATCAAAAAATCTTAATATGTTATTAGGTGGTGGAATTGAAACCAGAGCGATGACAGAAACTTTTGGAGCTTATGGCAGTGGAAAAAGCCAGATTGCCCATGTTCTTGCTGTAACAACCCAGCTCCCTATAGAAAAAGGCGGTGCAAATGCCAAGGTTGTTTGGATAGATACAGAAGGGACTTTTCGTCCAGAAAGAATAAGGCAGATTGCTGAATATTTTGGTTTAGATTTTATGAAAACCCTAAAAAATATTTTTGTGGCTCGCGCATTTAATAGCGACCATCAAATTCTTCTTGTAGATAAAGTTACTGAATTAATAAGAAGAGGAGAACCAATAAAACTTGTTATAGTTGATTCAATCACAGCACATTTTAGAGCGGAATTTACAGGGCGTGGAATGCTAGCAGACAGACAACAAAGAATTAACAAACATCTTCATAGTTTAATGAGAATTGCTGAAGCTAATAACTTGGCCATTTATATAACAAACCAGGTTATGTCCCGTCCAGATGTTCTTTTTGGAGATCCAACACAGGCAATAGGAGGGCATATAGTTGGACATGCCTCCACATATAGAATTTATTTAAGAAGAGGAAAAAAAGGCAGCAGGGTTGGCAAGATGATTGACTCCCCTAATCTTCCAGAAGGTGAATGTATTTTCTTTATTACAAAAAATGGTTTGCAGGATGAGATATAGATTTAAATTCTAAAAATATCTAAAAGTTCCTGTTTATTATCAAAACCAGCAGTAATAACATCCTTAAATGTCTTCAAAAAATTACTAATATAAATTTCATAATTTGGCTGTTGTGATGTCATTAAAAAATCATCTGTTTTAAGAGGTTCTTTATTATTTATAACAAAACCATAACCAGGGCCTATTTCTTTTTCATTCTTTCTAAAAAATCCTTTATAGATAAGGTTTTCATTATTTACTTTTCCTTTTCTTAATTTATTTATTTTATTTTTTAAAAAAGAAATTGTATTATTTTCATTCTCCAAACATAATCTTCTAAGCAAAAAATCTTTCATGAGTTCAATATCAAAATTTGTTTTTTTGCCTTTAGAAATATTAAATCCTTGATAAATAAATTTTGGAAAATGAGCATTTTCAACTAAAGAAACAATTTTTTTGCCAGCAGATAAACAATTACCTTTAGCAAGAATGAATCCCAATCCTCTTTTTACAATTTGGTTTGGATTTTTTACATATAAGAATTTTTTTGAATAAGTTATAAGTTCTGCTTTATCTAACAAATCATTAAAAAGTATTGAATGTTCATTTAATTTTGTTTCTATAGTATTCATATCAACACCATATTCGTCTTTAAGTACATAATTTAATTTGTTCCTTAAATCTGATTTATTTTTACTTTTTTCTTTAAAAGAATTGGTATCTTCAATAATTTGAGAAACATATTCGTTAATGGTTTGATAAGAATCATATTTTTCTTCAGGGGTATTAAATCTTAAATTATCAGCCGTACCTGCAATTACTGTATCCCATAAGGCTTTTATAAAAAGTGTGGGATAGATAATTGAAATATTTTTAAAAAGTCCATCCTTTTTATCTAAATTAAGAAATTCCTTTTTATATTCTTCAATTGAAAATTTATTCTCTTTATAACTATATTCATACCTATCTTGTAATGTATTTTTTTTAAGAAAAAACTTTTGTCTCCAAAATTCTTTCATAATATTTTTGCCAGATGTCGTACAAATAATAGAAGGTTTTCTCTTTACAAATTTACTTTTTAATATTATTTTTTTAATATTTTTTTCTCCAAGTTGATAAGTGACATTTCCATCTTCTACAACATATGTAAGAACTTCAATCATATCATCTAAAGACCCTTGCTCTCCTTTTTTTGTTCTATGTGCTAAGACCCCATATGGAAGGCTCTTTGTAAAATTAATACCAGACATTCTTGCATGCGTTTCCAGTTTATTATTTTCAAAAATATTATAATAAAAAAATAAATAAGGATAAAGATCAACTGTAAATCTGCCTTTTGTAATCATGTTTTTCATGCCTTGAACAGATTTATAAATTGGTCCTGTTTTTCCTATTCCTGGCAAATATTCATTATCTTTACCTAATCCTCTTAATTTTCTTTGATCAAATTCAATATTAAAACCATAAAAAAATAAAGGATCTTCTTTTTGAATTATTTCGGTGACCCTTTTTTTAATTTCGTCTGTAGATTTATCTAAACTAACATCAGAAACAGAAATAATTTTATAATTTTTAAAATTATTGAATGGTGGATTAAAAGTGGTTATTATATAGCCCCTATTTCCAAAATTGAGTACAACATTGCTTATTCTTTCATTAGGGGTATCATAATCAATAGTTTCAATATCTATTGCACATTTTTTATCTTCTAAAATAGATTCTAAATCAATCATACTTTTTTCTTGTTTTGCAGGTAATACCATATTATTATTAATTACATTGACCATTGTAAAAGGAGGATAATAAAATCTTAATTGTTGCGAACGGGAAGTTTTATGAACAAGAAATTTATTTGGAAGTTTTATCCTTTCTTCTTTTTTTCTAGAATTTAACGATTTTAAATCATTAATATAAGCCCAAATTATTGATTTGTTTGAATTATAATATTTTTGCTTAAACTGTATTTGTGGAAATTCATTCTTACATTTTTGAAACAAATCCCCAACTTCATTATTTTTTATTTCAAATGTTGGAATAATATAATCAATTTTTTTTATAAAAACACCAGATTTGCCTTTTTTAGTTTCATTATCAAATTCCCTAATAAAAAATCTTACTTCATTTCCTGAAAAATGATTAATAGGTTCTGTATGTATTATATATGCAAGTTTCATCAATATATAACCTATACAAAAATATAAAAAGTTTGTTATAAAAAATCACATATCTTGACTAATTGGTAATAAAAAACAATAATCTTACTTTTTCCTCTTTTTTGTCCTTATTGACTTTGTTTTTGTTATCCTTGTTTTTGTCTTGGCTCTTCTCATATCTTCACTTAATTCTCTTAATTCTTTTACAGAACCAGTTAGGGGTTGAATTATTTTCCCAAAAGCCCCCTCTAGAGCTTGCATTTCCGATCCAAGACTCTTAACATCTCTTCCATATTCTCTTGACTTCTCCAAGGTGGCTGATTGAAGCTTGTCAAAAGCTTTTTCTATTCTTTTGAGTCTATCATCTAGGTTTTTTAATCTTGATTCAATATATGTTTTAAATTCTGAAATATTGCCAGCTTTCTTTGAAAAATCCCGCCATTTTTCATCTATGATTTCTTCAGCAAGTTCTTCCATTGTTTCTGTTGATGGCGCTTTAGCTTCATATGCATAAGGATAACTAGGATAAGCTTCTCCTGGTCCTGGTCCCGGGGTTGTTGGAGCAACTGCTGGGGCTGCCATTGGTTGAGACCGGGCAGGGGGAGCATAATAATTTTCTTCTGGTTGTTCCTGATTCATTATTGAAGGAGTCATCTGCTCTTCACCTTGATTCTCGCTTTCATCATAATCAGAATCAGAATATTCTTCATCAGGTTCTATTCCAGCTGTTCTTGCTAATTCAAGTTTAATTTTTGCTTGATTAATTGCATCATTTATCTGGATAGGGCTATAGCCCTCTTCTCTAAGATATTTAATTATATCAGCATCTGTATAACCCTCTCTACTTAATTTCAGAATCTCACCTACTGGAACCCTTTTTTTCATTTTTATTTATTTTTATTCAATTAAAAATAACAAATTGACTTTTTATTATTTACTCTTCTTCATCTTCAACAGGAATAATATATTTTTTTTCTTTCAAAGCCTTATTTATTAATCTTTTAACATCTTCCATTGTTGCAAATTTAAGAGGTTCAAAAATTTTCATATATCTCTCTAAAATTTGAAGTTCGCTTTTTCTTGCAAATTCTGCAGTCTCCCCAACAATATGCTCAACCACCTCTTTTAAACGGTCATTTTCATTTTTAATATTTCTTATATCTTCTTTTATTAAAATTGTTTCTTTATTTAATCTATCATTTTGTTTTAAAACAGTCTGACCCAAAGTTAAAAGTTTTTCTTTAATCAATCTCATTTTCTCTTCAACGTCATTCACCCTAGTGCTAAAATCTGAAAGAAATGCAGAAATAGCCCCAAGTTCTTTTTCATCCATATTTTTTTGCCTCTTTTGTTTTTTCTTATATTTCTCTTATTAGTTTTCAAAGAACTTTTGATTTAAATATTTATCTCGTATTATAATTTATAGTAATAATTAAAAATATAGATTTGTTTAAATAATAATAAAAAGAGGAAACATTTAATATGATATTCAAACCAGGAACAAAAATATACGGGTATGAAGTTAAGAGAGAAGCTGGCCAGGATATAATGTATATTAATTATCTTGGGGCCCCTTATGTGCCTGGCATTGCAGAATCTTCTATTGTTATGGCGCGAACTATAGAATCTTTAATTGAATCTCCAAATATTTCTAGAGTTGTTTTTGTTCAGCAGAGAAATTATAGTTATGATTTTAGGCAAGTCGCTTTATTAATTGAGATAGGGCAGCTTTATGTTCATTTAATCAAACAAGAAAAAGTTCTAGAAGCTTCAACTCTAGAGCCATTTAAATGTAAAAGACATCTTCCCCAAAGATACGATGCTATGAGATATCTTATTTTAACACTTCTTAAACAAGACCCAATTGGTTGTTATGTTGAAGCTAAAAGATTACTTAGAGAAGAAAAAATTATAACTAAAAGAATTTCAAAAGAAGATAAACAAGAAACAAAATGCGAAAATTATTATATTAAACTACTTACTAAAATACTCTACTTATTAGAAAAATTAGAAATTATAAAATTAGCAAAAGAGCATCTTCTTGGTTATAAATTAGGAACTAGAATTCTTTATAAAAATATTTTCCGTCCACAGATAATTCCTAATTTTACTTTTACAAGATTAATGGCTTCTTTTCCACCAGAAGCTGAAATAATTGACCAATATGAGATAGGCCCGGTATATGATAAAAGCACTGTAACAATTCTTAAGATTCCTGGAAAAACAAAATATGTTTATCATATTATGGCTCCTGAATTTACCCTATCTGAAGATCTTCAAACAATAATCAATCTTGCAAGAAATGTTTTGCTTGAACATAAACCAAAAGCAGAAGAATTTGTAGATCCCGGCAGAATAAGGCACGTTTTCTTAAATATAGCAAAAGATCTTATAAGAGAACTTGCAAGCACAAAAAAAATCCGACTCAGTTATAGACAGATTAATAGATTGGCTATAATTTTAGTGAGACATACTATTGGTTTTGGTTTAGTTGAAGTTCTTCTTCAAGATGAAAAATTACAAGATATTATGATTAATGCCCCTGTTGGTGTAGTTCCTTTATTTGTAAGACATCAAAAATATGATGAGTGTGATACAAATATTATGCCTAGTCATGAAGATGCTGAATCATGGGCAGCTAAATTTAGAATGATGTCAGGCCGTCCTCTTGATGAGGCGAATCCTGTTTTAGATACTGAATTAATAATTGGAACAGCCAGAGCAAGAGTTTCAATAATCCAACAACCTCTTAGTCCTTATGGTCTTGCTTATGCTTTAAGAAGACACAGAGAAAAACCCTGGACCTTGCCTTTATTTATACAAAACAAAATGATAAATCCTCTTGCATCTGGTTTAATCTCTTTTTTAGTTGATGGTGGAAGAACAATGCTAATTGCTGGAACCAGAAGTTCTGGAAAAACATCTATGTTAGGAGCATCTATGTTAGAAATTATGCCTAGATATAGAATTATTGCTATTGAGGGTACAATGGAACTTCCAGTTGTTTCATTTAGAGAATTAGGATATGATATTCTAAGGATGAAAGTTCGAGAAGCTTTAGCAAGAGAAACAACAGAATTTAGTGCAGCTGAAGGAATTAGAACCTCTCTTAGATTAGGAGATTCTAGTTTAATAGTTGGAGAGGTTAGAAGTGAAGAGGCCCTGGCTCTCTATGAAGCAATGAGAATTGGTGCCCTGGCTAATGTAGTGGCAGGAACAATTCATGGGGCATCTCCTTACGGCGTATTTGACAGGGTTGTTAATGATTTAAAAGTTCCAGCAACAAGTTTCAAAGCAACTGATGTAATAATTGTCTGTAATCCTATTAAAAGTGCAGATGGTTTACATAGATGGCGTCGTGTTTTGCAGATTACGGAAGTTAAAAAACACTGGAAAGAAGATCCAGCTCTTGAAAAAGGTTTTCTTGATTTAATGAAATATGATGTAAGAAAAGACAATCTTATTCCAACAGATGATCTTATAAATGGAGAAAGTGAAATTTTAAAAGATATAGCAGGCCAGGTTAAAGGCTGGGCAGGCAGTTGGGATGCTGTTTGGGATAATATTCTTCTTAGAGCAAAAATAAAAGAGGCAACAGTTAAAATTGCTACTAAACTTAAAAAACCAGAATTACTTGAAGCGCCATGGGTCATAAAATATAATAATATGTTTCATGAAATAAGTGATAAAGTAAGACAAGAAATAGGTGTTCCAAAAGGCAGTCGTGTTTTCAAGGAATGGCAGGATTGGCTAAAAAAAGAATTAAAAAGGAAAAAAATATAAAATTCAATTCATTAAAAAAATAGAAA
>CAZBLY010000002.1:8857-43861 GCA_964493265.1 Candidatus Woesearchaeota archaeon | reverse complement strand
ATTAAAAAAATAGAAAGAAAATGGAAATTGATGAAAGAAATGATTTAATGAAAGAAATTGGTGTTGTAATAATAGCCTCATTATTTCTTGGTTTTGTTCTTGCTTTAAATGTAACATGGACAAAAATCATAATTACAGGAATGGAATATCTTAAGATGTCTCTTTTTTCCTTACTTATGATTGCGATTTTTGTTCTTTCTCAAAAATTTGTAGCTTTTAGTCTTGATTGTAAGATAAAAATTAAACTTCTCAGTTTTAGAAGATATTGGTTTCAGGGCTTCACTAGAGATGCTAGACCAGAATTTCCATTTGATTTTCCTTTATGGTTTATTCTTCCCTTATTTTTATTATATTTAACAAATGGTTTTTTAAGATGGTTAGCTATTCTTGATTTTGATATAGAACCAAAACCAACAAAAATCAGGAGAAGATGGAAAGAACTTGATGAAGATGATGTTGGAAAAATAGCTTTGGTAGGACCTATCTCTGTTTTAATTTTAGGACTTATTTTTAGAATTGCTGGCTTCAATCAATTTGGAATAATTTGCGCAGTATTTGCATTCTTAAGCCTCTTTCCAATTGGCCAAGGTTTCAAACTACTCAATAGTTCAAGACTTGTATGGATGTTTGCCACCGTATTTTCATTTTTCATGATTCTTTTAATGAACTTAACAAACCTATTTGCCACAATAATAATTGCTCTTCTCCTCGCAGCAATCATGACAATAGCTTATTATATTTTCTATGAATGAAATAAAAAATATAAAGAACATAATAAAATTTTAAATTAGAAAATAAAATCAGAAAATTATCTCTTATTTTCTTCCTCTTCTTCTCTTGTCCTTCTTATAACTTTAACATTATCTATCTTGACTGTTACGGGAATAGGGACAGCAGCTTCGAGAAGTTCGACAACAACTTCCTCTTTTTGTTTATTAATTCTCTTAACTCTTGCTTTCTCTCGTTTAAATGGTTCAGTCAACATTTCTACAACATCCCCTTTTTCAATATTAATCTGAGCAGCCACTGGCCTTAACATTGGTTCAATTTCCTTATAAGTTATTTGTTTCCTGATTAATCCTTTAACATAAGGTAAATTATAAACAGCTTTTTCTGCATTTTCTGTATTAGCTGCTTCAATAATAATATATCCTCTCAAACCCTGCGGCCTAACAACTGTAAAAACATCAAGTCCTTTTTTTTCAATTCGTGTAGCTATTAAATCAGCTGCTTGATCTTCTTTATTTGTTATAACTTTAACCACAAATATCATTTTATTTTAATGAAAAAATAGTGAATATAAGGCCTATAATAAATCCAATCGCCCCTATAATTATTATACCAAGAGCAGAAACTTTAGAAACCTGTTTAACTTCATAGCTTGTTGGTTTTCTAGCCACTCTAAGCACCCTTCCACACTGCTTAAAAAATTGTTTAGTTATCCTAAAGATATTTTTTCTTTCACCCATTTAAAAACTAAAATAAGAACACTTAAAAATCTTACTTTTTGCTGTTATTTTTTATTTTCTTTTACTTTTCTTTATTCTTCCTTAACACCAGAATCATCAACAAATTCTATCCCAAGCTCATCTTCCATTTCTCGTCTTTCTTTTGTTAATCTTCCTTCACTTGGACCTAAAATTTGAGAGGAACTTACACCTGTTACAATCAATAAAACTCGCAGGGTTTTATCCATATCCTCGCTAAGTTGAGCTCCCCAAATCATCTTGGCATTTGGGCTTATTTTCTGGGCAACAGATTCAATAACTTTCTTTGCTTCATCAAGAGAAAGATCAAGACCGCCAATAATATTTACAAGAGCACCTGATGCTTCTGAAATATCCACGTCAAGAAGAGGATTTTCAATTGCTTTTTCAACAGCTTCACTAGCTCTTTCTTGACTATCACTCTCGCCAACACCTATCATTGCTACCCCACCATTTGTCATAACAGCCTTAATATCAGCAAAATCCAAATTTACAAGGCCCGCTTTGGTAACAAGTTCCGTAGTTCCTTTAACAGCATTTGTAAGAATTTCGTCTGCAACTTTAAAAGCAGTATGTAATGGTAAGTCTGGAGCTAATTCAAGCAGTTTATCATTTGGAATAACAATTAAAGTATCAACAGAATGTTCCATTTTTTCTAATCCTAACATCGCATTCTCATAACGACGCTGGCCTTCAATTGTAAATGGAAGAGTCACAATCCCTATGGTTAAAGCACCAAGTTTCTTTGCTGTTTTAGCCACTACTGGAGCTGCCCCTGTTCCTGTTCCGCCACCCAAACCACAAGTTATGAAAACCATATCAGCACCTTGTAAAGTTTTCTTAATTTCATGTTCTGATTCGTGAGCTGCTTCTTCTCCAATCTGCGGATTGCTTCCTGCGCCAAGCCCATGAGTGAGCTCTTTACCTATTAAAATTTTAGAATCACAGGCAGAATAAAGTAAATCCTGGGCATCGGTATTAATAGCAATAAGTTCAGCACCTTTAATGCCAATTTCTTTCATCCTTGTAAGGGTATTGCCGCCGCCGCCACCACAACCAAAAACTTTTATAGCTGCTTTTTGCTTTGCAATAATAGCTTCTAATTCTTTATCAATATTATTCTTTTCTTCTTCATGAATTTCAATTTCTTCTGCCATCTTTTTCCTTATCTATAAAATAGGAACAATCAATTTATAAATTTTAGTATTCTATAATCCCCATTTCAAAAATATTGTTTTGTCATAACATAAATTACTAAAATTAATCAAATTCACATTCAAAACCAATAAGTTCTTTTATTTTAGCCTTAAATTTTTCCACTAATTCAATTTTTTCCTTATTTTTGCCGCTTTCTTTACTTTCTTTAATTTTAAAATTCTTAAATTTGATTTTTGCCTTTTTATTTTCTATTTTAATATTATCGATTTGTAAATTAAAAAGATTGCCAATTATTTTAATTTTTTCAGAATTATCTTCTATAATTTTATTAATTTTAAATTTATAAATAACGATTTTGCCTGCAAGAGGATTATTAAGATCAATCAAGGTTCTTCCACTTGTAATGGTGATGACTTTAGCAATTAAACCATTAACATTAACAAACATTCCAGGATGAGGCATTTCTTTAAAAGCACTTAGAGGAATGGTTTTGATTAGTTTAGGATTTCTTTTTCCAAATGCATCTTTTGGAGCCAATTCAATTTCATATTCTTTACCAACTTCTTTATCAACAAAAGAATCATCAAAACCTTTAATAACCATTTTTTCACCAACACAGACAATAAAGGGTTTAAATTCCTGTTTCTCTTTTTTATTTTCATCAAAAAGTTTTGCTTTTTTTGCCTCTTCCTCTATTGTTGTATCAAAAATAGCGCCACCTTTGATAGATGCAGTAAAATCTACCGAAATAAAATTTCCTTTTTTAATTTTCATAATTATCTAACAAAGAATCGCTTTAAAGATTTTTTGATGTCTTTAAACTGTTGAGGTAATACTCTTGTAACATAAAAACCAAAATATTGATTAGATATGTGGCCAAGATAACTTACTTGTTTAACTATATTAAGATTTTCTAGAAAAAAAGACTGTTTCATTTCAGTCCCTTCTTGTGTTTCTATAGGAATTAATAATAATTTATTGCCAATATTATAAAACATATAATTTCCTTTTGACCATAGATTTTCATTGTGTTCTAATTTCAAATTATATATTGAATAATTTCCAAAATATCCAAATTTTTTTTCTAAATTTTCCTTAGTTGATAAGGTCTTTAAATTTTCCATTTCATTAAAAAGTTCTAATTTAAGAGGCGCATTTGCTTCTCCAGGATTATTTGGATCAAAAGACGTTTTATTATTTTTTCCAATCATTTTCACTTTAATATTAAAATAATTTTGTTTATAAATTTTATGTTTTGTCACTTTATTGTTACACTACACGAAAAATTTAAATATGCTGCTTATTTTTTTAAATTATGGCTTGGAGACATTATCTTAATAAAAATCTTAAACCATATATTGAGAGATTAATTATAGAAAGTTCTAGTTATAAAGAAATTTACAGTTTAGCTAAAGACAAAGGAAAAGCACAATTATGGATAGCTTTAGCCATTCTTTATAAACAAATTAATAATATTGAAGTTAAGTTAGATTATCTTGAAAAAACATTACAAGATGTGGCAGGATCAAAAATAAAAGTAAAAGAAGAATCCAGAAGAAGAAAAGAAGAAAAAGAAGTGGAAAAATTTATTAGAGATTTATCACAAAGCAAAATAAGTAAAAGTAAAATAAAAATAAAAGGTAAAAAATCTAAAAAGAAGATTAAGAAGAAAATAAAAAATAGAAAAAAAATATTAAAAGGAATAAAGATAGCAAAATCTTTATAAGTTTGTTTTTTCTTGATGATATATGGCCGTAAAATTAATCAACGCAACAGAATTACGTTCGGGAAATTTTCTTATATTGAATAATATTGTTTGTATTGTAAAATCTATCGATATTAGTAAAACAGGTAAGCATGGACATGCAAAAGCCAGAATAGAAGCAAGAGGAATTATTGATGGAAAAAAACACATAACAGTAATGCCTGGTTCTGAAAGGGTGCAAGTTCCTATAATTGATAAAAGAAAAGGCCAAATTTTAAGTATCAATAAAGAAAATAAAAAAGTAAATATAATGGATCTTGAAAGTTTTGAGACTTTTGATGTTATAACAGATCCGGAATTAATTAATGACCTCCAAGAAGGTATTCAAGTTGAATACTGGGTTGTTGAAGATCAAAAAATAATCAAGCGTTTAGCATAACTTAATAAACAACAAATTAAAAACATAATAAACTAAAATGGTAAAAATAGAAGCTGCACACTCCAGAATTTTTAAAGGAGTTTTTGTTTGCAAAAAATGCGGAACTAAAATAAAAGCCCAAGCAAGAAAAGTTGCCGAAGGTAAAGTTAAATGCAGAAAATGCAAAAGCAATTTACTTAGACCAAAAAGTAAAAAACGCAGTAAATAAAATAAATAAAATAACAAAGATAATTAACAAAAATTAAAATGAGAGCAGTTTATATTTATGATTTAATTTTTCTTGTTTTGTTCTGTCTAGGGGTTTTTTTGTTTCTTTATAAAAATAGAAAAAGAGTAAAAATAGAATCCAAAATTTTCTTAATGTATCGTACTAAAGTTGGATTAAAATTTATGAACTGGGCAAGCAAATTTTCTAAATTTTGGGATGTTTTAAGTTATTTTTCTATAACTTTTGGTTTTTTAGCAATGATTAGTGTTTTTGCTTTATTTATAATAAGTATCAAAATGATGGCTTCTCTTGTAAGTGTTTCAAAAGTCCCACCACTTTTACCTTTAGTTCCTTATCTTCCTCAAATGTTTGATTTGCCTCTTCCTCCTTTTTATTTTACTTATTGGATTTTGATAATCCTTGTGGTGGCAATAACTCATGAATTTGCCCACGGAGTTTTTGCTAGACATTTCAAAATAAGAGTAAAAGCAACTGGTTTTGGTTTTCTTGGCCCTTTTCTTGCCGCTTTTGTAGAACCTGATGAAAAAGTTATGAAAAAGAAAAGTAAAAGAGCCCAATTGAGTATTCTTGGTGCGGGAAGTTTTTCTAATTTTATTTTTGCAATTATTTTTCTCTTAGTTTTACAACTTTTTCTTATTGGATGTTATGAAAAAGTAGGGGTTACAGGTTATACATATGTATTTGACAAAATTAATATCAGTAATATTGAAAAAATTGATGGTTATAATTTTGAAGAATTTTTAAATTTATCCAATGGCGAACTACAAAATATGACTGAATTAATTCCTGTAGATGTTAATAATAAAACATACTATCTAAAGTCGGAACTATTTATCTTTTTAGAACAAGTAAAACAAGGAAAGACAGATATGATAATATTATATCAAAATGCTCCCGCAATAAAAGCAAATCTTTCTGGAGCCATAGTGGAAATAGAAGGTAATAAAATAGAAAAAATAGAAGATGTTTACAAATCATTGGGTGTTCATAAAGCAAATGAAACAATACAAATTAAAACAATTGAAAAAAATTATTATATTAAATTAGATCAGCATCCAACAAATTCTTCTAAAGGATATTTAGGGATTGGTTTTCCCGTTTTATCTGGAACCACTTCCTTTATATCAAAAATAATTTCACCATTCTTTTCTGTAAATTCTTATTTATCGCCAAAATATAATCCAGAATTATTAAAATATATTAAAGATTTTTTATTCTGGCTTATTTTGATTTGTTTTTCGGTTGCATTAATCAATATGCTTCCTTTAGGAATTCTTGATGGCGGACGATTTATTTATATCACCGCCCTTGGGATAACAAAATCAAAAAAGAAAGCAGAAACTGTTTTCAAAATAGCAAGTTTTGCAGTTCTTTTAATCTTTTTAATTTTAATGTTAGTGTGGGTAAATAAAGCTTTTTTGATATAATTTTGCATATTTTTTTAAAAAAATAGAAAATTTTGTTTTTTTACCGTCGAAAAAAATTTTTTAATTTTTTTATTTTGATAAATTTACAAAAAAATAGAAAAGTATTTAAAGTAAAAGTGTTTTTTATCTTTAAGATTTTAAAAAAAATAAAACAAAAAGAGGTTTCAAATGGCAAAAAAGAAAAAGAAAGCAAAGAAAAAGAAAAAAGCAAAGAAGAAGAAAAAGAAAAGATAAGATAACTTATTTTTTATTTTTTTATTTTTTTATTTTTATTTATTGTTCTGTTCTTCGTTTTTAACTCTTATTTTATAATTCAATTGTGCCTTCTTTTGTAAGAACTGCAAATCTTATACCGACGGGCAATTTTAAAAGAGAGGATATTAAAGCCATATGTTCTTTCCCATTACCGCTTGCAATACTTAATGCAACTTCAGTCCCTTGAATTTTTCCTTTTAAATTTTGTTTTAATTGTTCTATAATTGTATTAATAGTTTTATTGAAATCAATAATAATTAATTCTGTTTTCTTATTAAATTTAAAATTTTTAACTGATGACTTAAAAAATTCTCCAGTTATAATAATAACCTTATCCCATTCCTTCCCATTAATAATTCCGGCGACTTGGCCCCAGGTTCCTTTCCCAGATGAAAGCAAAGCTATTAATTCCATCATATTATTTTGTTTATTAAATTTATAAAGATTATTGAACTTTTTGGAAACTTTTATAACTATATTTTATTTTAATTGCTCATGAAAGAAGAATGTCTTGGGGAAATAACTTTACGCAAATATGAAAAACCCTATCAACTCAACTCTAGGGAACTTGTTAAAAAAATATGTTTAAGCCTTGGTCTTCTTCAGCCAGGAGATTCTAGAGATATAATTATTGATATTTTATTGGTTTTGCTCAATGCAAGAAAAGATAAAAAAGAACTTAATATAGAAGAGATTAAAGAACAAGCAATAGAAATTCGTAAAAAAGTTAATCTTGAACTTAAAGGCGTTGCCAATTCCAACATTAGAAGACAATTAAAAAAACTTCGCGATCTGTTTCTTGTGGAAAAAAAAGCAAACAACTACCGAATTTCAGAATTTGAGCCCCTTAAAAAAATATTTGAAGACAAAATAGAAAAATTTTATGTGATTTCCATAATTGAAAGAATAAAAGAATACCTTGATAAATTAAACGCAGATTAGCTTAAAACAGTCAGAAAACTTTATAAACTTGTTTTTATTTTATTTTATATCCGTTAATACTACTGTCTTTTTAAGTCAGTTTAGACGCGTAGGAGGAGAAAATGAATTTTTCTCAAGCCCTAAAAGAATTAAGAAATAAAAACAAAGAAAGAAATTTTGATCAGACGCTAGACTTAATTATAAATTTAAGAAGTTTCGATATTAGACGTGAAAGTGTTAATACTTTTCTTATTCTCCCACACATAAGTAAAAAAAAGAAAATATGTGCTTTTCTTGAAGACACAACAAAATTAGTTGATTATGTAATTACTGCAAAGGATATAGATAAAATAAGTTCAAAAGATATTAAAAAATTATCAAAGGAATATGGTTTTTTCATAGCAAATGCAAAACTCATGCCAAAAATAGCTTCTAAATTTGGAAAAACTCTTGGTTTAGCTGGAAAGATGCCAGATCCAAAAATAGGGAGTGTTTTAATGCAAGAAACTGAGGAAAATATTTCTTCAATAGTAAAAAAACTTTCTAATATGGTCAAAATTAAAACAAAAGAATCAAGTATCAAAATAGCGATAGGAAAAGAAAGTATGCCAGATGATAAACTTATAATGAATGCAGAAACAACATTAAAAACAATAATTAAGGTTTTACCTAGGAAAGAACTAAATATTAAATCTATTCTACTTAAATTCACTATGAGTTCTCCTATAAAAATTAAAAAAATAAAGGAGAACAAATAGAGCCAAAAATAAAAAATGGAAAAGAAAAATAAAATACAAAATAAAGACAAGGGCAAAAGAATAAAAGATATTCCAGAAAAGAAAAAGAAAGAATTGGCTAGAATAATTGAGTTAATGGCTAAAAAGAATACGATAATGGTGGTTTCCATAGAAAATATTTCAGTAGTTCAATTTCATAAAATAAAAAAAGCAACAAAAGATAAAGCTATAATCAAAGTAGTAAAAAAAAGCATTATAATAAGGGCGATTGAAGAAGCCAAGAAAACTAAAAAAAATATAGACGATATTAAAGACTGGTTAAAAAAGGGTTTCGCAATAATGTTCTCTGATTTAGATCCTTTTGAATTATCTTTAATTATTTCAGAAAATAAATTCCCCGCTAAAGTTAAAGAAGGACAGATAACACCAAAAGATATAATTATTGAGGCTGGAGCAACAGATCTTCCAGCAGGACCTATAATATCTGAACTTGCCAAATTAAAAATAAAAGCAGGGATAGAAGCTGGAAAAATTTCAATAAAAGAAACTTCTATTGCCGTAAAAGAAAAAGAGAAAATAACAAAAGAGGCGGCATCCATTCTAACAAAATTAGATATCACCCCCTTCAAAATAGGTTTTGAACCTTTAGTGGCTTATGATACTAAAGAAGATAAAATATACAAAGAGATTAAAATAGATAAAGAAGCTCTAATTAAAAATATTCAACAAATTTCTCAGGAAGCTTTCAACCTTGCTCTTAGCATAGAATACTCAACAAAAGAAACAATAATCTTCATAATTGCAAAAGCCAACCATGAAGCAAATATTATACTAAATTTGATCAAACCAAATAAACAAGAAAAATAAAATAAATTGGAGGAAAAAATGGAATATGTATATGCGGCTTTATTATTACATAAATTAGGCAAGGAAATAACTGAAGAAAACCTAAAAAAAGTAATTGAAGCAGCAGGCAGCCAGACAGACGAATCAAAATTAAAAACAGTGGTCGCTAGTTTTAAGGGTGTTGATATAGAAAAAGCCCTAAAAGAAGCCGCAGCAATGCCAGCAACACCAGCCAAAGCAGCAGAAGGAGAAAAGAAGGAAGAAAAAAAGACTGAAGAAAAGAGAGAAGAAGCTGCAGAAGGTCTTGCCGCACTATTTGGATAAAAGAATGAATTTCCTATCAGCTCTGTTGGTGGGAATACTGCTAAGTGCTTTGCCTATAGTTGAGCTTCGTGGCGGTATACCCTTTACAATTGCCCAAAATATCAATCCAGTAATTGCTTTAATAGCTTGCACTTTAGCAAACATAATAGTAATTCCAATTGTTTTTTTATTTCTTAATTATATTCACGATTTTTTCTTAAAATTTAATCCTTATAAAAAGACATTCAATATTTTTTTAAAAAAATTAAGAAAAAGGAAAGAAAAAGTAGAAAAAAATTATCAGACTTTTGGGATAATAGCCCTTACTCTATTTGTGGCTGTTCCTCTTCCCGTGACAGGGGCATGGACAGGCGCTTTAATAGCTTGGCTTTTAAATCTAAATAAAAGAAAAAGTTTTTTAGCCATCGCTTTAGGAGTAATTATCGCGGGAATTATTGTGACTTTGATAGCAACAGGAATAATAAATGCATTTAAGTTTTTAATCTAATTTTTGATTTTATTTTTTGTTAAATTTTTCTATTTAATTTTTCTGAATTCTTTTAGATTTACTTAAAATAAACTTTATATCAGAAATAAAAGGAATTGCCCTTATTTTAAAAACAAACACACTAACAACCCAGATTAATATAACATAAATTGTACTAATCCCATACCAAAAAATATTATGGGATATGTCAAAAATTGATGGGTAATTAACAAGAATGGCAATAAGAACAACTAAACGAAAAATATTCATAAATAAAAGAAGAGCTGCATCAAAAATAAAAATAAAAACTCTTTTTTTAAAAGTTATTCCAAAAGTTAATATATTCAAAATAAACAAAAGAAAATAAGCACTTCCAGCAATACAAGCATCTATAAATTCAATAGAAATTCCTTGAACACTTATATTGGCCAGATTATAAAAAATTACATTATAAAAAATTTTCAAAATCCAAACTGTTGGCCAAATGGTTAGGGGCCGAAAAATGAAATAAAAAAAAGGTAGAAATAGACTAATAACAGCTATAATCATTCCAATAAAATACCTAAACAGAATTTCCTTGACCCCTTTTTCCATTTTAGATAATAACAAAAGAACAAAATTATTTAAATATCTTTAGCTAAAACAAAATATGAAGAAAAACAAAAAAGTTCTGCTTATATTCAGCATATTGATTATTATATTAATAGCAAGTTTTTTTATAGATAATCAAGCAACATTTTTAATCCAAAAATTAAGAGCCCCCCTGTTTGATACTTTTTTTTCATATTTTTTATTTTTTGAAAAGGCCTATATTTTTTATCCCGTCCTTATAGCGCTTCCAATAATCCTATTAATCTGGAAAAGAAGAAAAAATTTAGTCAAACCTTTTTCTCTTAGCATTATTATTTCATTTATAATGATATTTATTATTAAAATTTTAACTTCAAGACAAAGGCCAATTCCAGAGGCTTCTGATTTTAATTTTGGCATATTTAATAATTCTATTTTTTCTGCATTTCCTTCTGGCCATACTTCAATAGCCTTTACAGCACTCCCTTATATAGAATATAAAATTTTTAAATGGATATCTATTTTATGGTTTATTTTTGCGTGTCTTTTTGGCTTAACCAGGTTTTGGTTTGGCTTGCATTATTTAAGTGACATAATATCCGGGGCAATTCTTGGCTATTTTATATCTTTTATAATAAAAAAGAGTTGGAAAAAATTAAAAACTTCAAAAACCAAACAAACTAAGAAGAAAAGTAAAAATAAAGGTAAAAGAAAAAAAGCTAAAAAAAGAAAAAAGAGGTAAAAAAATAAAAAATGGCTGGATTTAATGAATTTATTATAGCTCTAAATCTCATTTTTGAGAAAATAATTAGCATATTAAAACAACCTTTTCTTTCTGCCAATAGAGAAATGTTATGGATTCTTGTCCCTTTATTAGCAGCGCTTTTCTTAATGGAATTCTATTTTAGCAGATATAAAGAAGAAGAGTTAGGGTGGAATAGTGCTGTAAGTAATTCATTAGTTTTGTTTTTTGTGGGTATGAATCTCTGCTCTTTTCTTTTTGCTAAAAACCAACTTGTAGGATTTACAACAATCGCTCCAGAAATAATGGAAATAGCAGCTAAAAAAACATTTATTGCTTTTATTATAGTCCTTGAAAGTATTTTTCTTCTAGTTCTCAATTTTTTTCATCTTGTTTCAAAAAGATTTGCTTTTGGCATTTCATCTGCCTTAATCATGAACTATTTTGGCTTTATTAGTATAATTCTTATCTATTCTAGTATCTCTATTGACTTAATAATTTTTCCAGCAATCTTAGCTCTATTTATTTTTGTTGTTTTCTTTTTCTGGGTTTTACAATTTTTTATTCCAAAAACACAAGATAAAGAAGACGGGGAAGAGGAAGAAGAAGACTAAGAAATGAAAAAAGTTTAAATAAACCTTTTAATAATTATAAACATGACAAAAAAGGCAAAATTGACAGTAGAAAAACTAGACAAAATAACTGCAATAGCTTTAAAGAGAGGTTTTTTCTGGCCAACAGCAGAAATTTATGGCGGAACAGCAGGATTTTATAGTTATGGCCATTTAGGCAAGACCATGAAAAATAAATTTGAAAATTTATGGCGTTCCTATTTTTTAAAAAATAACTATTATGAAATTGAATCTTCAATAATTTTGCCAGAAAAAGTTTTTATTGCTTCTGGACATATCGAACATTTTAATGATCCCCTCATTGAATGTAAAACCTGTCATTTTAGATTTAAAGCAGACCAATTTATTGAAGATAATTTAAAAATAAAGGGGGAAGAACTTACACCAGAAGAAATGTCTGATTTAATTGAAAAAAATAAGCTAAGATGCCCTAAATGCAATTCATGGCATCTTGGACAAGCAAAATGGTTTAATATGATGTTTTCTATTCCCCTTGGGGCTGTTGGCATAAAAGATACAGCATACTTAACACCAGAAACAGCCCAGGCTGCTTATCTAGCATTTAAGAGAGAATTTGAAGCAACAAGAAAAAAACTTCCTTTAGGAATAGCAATCATAGGAAAAGCCTTTAGAAATGAAATATCTCCAAGACAGCTTTTTTTTAGATTGAGAGAATTTAATCAAGCTGAACTTCAAATCTTTTTTGATCCTGATGAAATAAATAAATTATCTAAAGAAGAATGGAAAGAAATAAGCAAATACAAACTAATCCTTTTATCACAAAACCAAAAAACAGCAAAAGAATTTACTTGTAACGATGCAAACAAAAAACTTAAGCTGCCAAAACTTTATATTAAAAATATGGTTCTTGTGCAAAAATTTTATCTCGATCTATTAAAAATTCCAAAAAATATGTTTAGATTAAGAGAATTAAGTGAAAAAGAAAAGGCATTCTATAATAAAATTCATTGGGATATGGAAATTAATCTTGAAACTTTAGGGGGATTTAAAGAAATTGGTGGAATTCATTACAGAACAGACCATGATTTAAGCGGACATGAAAAATATAGTAAAGAAAATCTTCATATTTTTTATAACAATAAAAAATTTATTCCGCACGTAATTGAACTTAGTTTGGGGGTTGATAGAAATATATGGGCTTTAATGGATATTTTCTTTAAAGAAGAAAAAGAAAGAACTCTTTTTTCATTTCCAATAACAACCTCGCCAATAGACATAGCAATATTTCCTTTAGTAAATAAGGAAAAAATGCCAGAAAAAGCTAAAGAGGTCTATAATTTACTCAAAAAAGATTTTCTATGCTTCTATGATGGTTCTGGAGCCATAGGAAGACGTTATAGAAGACAAGATGAAATTGGAACGCCTTACTGTATAACAATTGATAGCCAAACTCTTAAAGATGATACAGTAACTATCAGAGAAAGGGGCAGCATGAAACAAAAAAGAATTAAAATAGGAACCCTCCTTCTTGAATTAAAAAATTTAAAATAAAAAAGAAAAAAATAATAAACAATAAATAATAACTAATAAATAAAATGATGGAAAGAACTCTTATATTATTAAAACCAGATGCTATTAAAAGGGCGATTACTGGAGAAATTTTACAAAGATTTGAAAGAGCCGGTCTAAAAATTATCGGCATGAAAATGGTTTGGCTTGATAAAATTTTTGCAGAAAAACATTATTGCGACCATATTGGAAAAAATTTTTATAAATGTTTAGAAGAATTCATAACAAGCGGGCCAGTTATAGCAATTTGTTTAGAAGGAGTTAGTGCTATTGGGGTTGTAAGAAAAATAGTTGGTAATACAATTCCTGGAAAAGCCCTTCCAGGAACAATTAGAGGCGATTTTGCACATCTAAGCGGGGAATGGGCAGTTAAAAAAGGAAAAGCAATAGCAAACCTTATTCATGCTTCTGATAGCAAAGAAACAGCTAAAAAAGAAATAACCTTGTGGTTCAAAAAAGAAGAATTGCACACTTACAAAACCAGTCATGAAGATTTTGTTTTTTAAAAAAAGAATTAAAAAAAATAAAAAATGATGTTTAGAACCCACATACTTTTTGCGCTTTTCTTTTATATTATAATAATTAAAATTTCTTCTCTTGAATTTTCATGGATCTTTACATTTATTTTATGCTTTGGAGCAATTCTTCCAGACATGGATAGCCCTAAAAGTTATGTTAATAGAAAATATCTTTTTGGTTTTGGAAAAGGAATAGCCACATTTTCCAAACACAGAGGTTTTTGGCATAGCATTTTTGGTTTACTAATTTTTATTGTTATTTCATTTGTTGTTGTTTATTTTATAAAACAACCAATTATTTTTGGTTTTGCACTTCCTTTTGGATATTTTCTACATCTTGCAGCTGACTCACTAAATGTTTCAGGAATAAAATGGCTTTGGAAATCAAAAAAATTACATATAAAATGGAAAATAAGTACAGGAACAATTTCTGAACAACTTTTCTTTATTGTTCTTATTTTTCTAACAACTTATGTAATATTAGGAAATCAAGGAATTAGAGAAATAACTGCATTCATATCAAAAATAACATCATAAATATTAAAAACCTGATAATTTTTCTAAAATCAAGGGCTTGTAGTTCAACGGCAGAATGTTCCCTTGGCTGGGGAAAGGTTCCGGGTTCAAATCCCGGCGAGTCCATTCATTTTTAGAAAGAATTATAAAGTTTAGATTTTTAAAATAGATGTTATGGTAAAGAAAAGAAAAAAAGCAAAACCAAAAATTGAAAAAATTAAAGAAGTTGGAGAAATTCTTGAATTAGAACAAGAAATAGAAAATTTAGATACTGATTCTATTGAAAAATTTGAAAAAGAAGATAAACAAAGTATAAGCCGCTATATTGGCTAAATAAAATGAATAATTCAAATTCAGATTGCATATTCTGTAAAATTGTAAAGGGAGAAATACCTTGTCACAAAATTTATGAAGATGAAGATTTTCTTGCTTTTTTAGATATTCACCCAGAAACCCCTGGACATACCCTTATAATTACAAAAAAACATTTTAAAACAATGCTTGATTTACCAGAAGATTTGCTTTGTAAAATAATTAAAAAAGTACAAAAAATAACAAAAGTTGTTCTAGATATTACAGGTTATAAAGCTTTTAATCTTGTTGTCAATACAGGAAAAGATGCAGGACAATTAGTAGATCACGTACATTTTCATATAATTCCAAGAATTGAAGGTGATGACAGAAAATTTTATATCCCACCAATTAAATATAAAAATAAACAGGAAATAAAAAAATTAGCTACCAAAATAAAGAATTCTTTATAAAGTTTCAAATCTTATTTAGATAATGGAAAGGCCAAGGGAATATCAACAGGCTATTTTTGAAACAGCCAGAAAACATAATACCTTAGTTGTAATTCCTACGGGTTTAGGAAAGACCCTTATTGCATTGCTTCTTGCTTCTTATAGGATTGAAAAATTTCCAGATTCTAAAATCCTTTTTCTTGCTCCAACACGCCCTTTAGTTGAGCAGCATTATGATTATTTTAATAAACATATGTCAAAAAAATATAAAAGCCATATTTTTACTGGAAAAATCAATGCAAAAAAACGGGAAGAAATCTGGGAAAAAGCTCAGATTATTTTTTCAACTCCGCAATGTATTGAAAATGATCTCAAAAATAAAAGAATTGATTTAAAAGAGGTCTCGCTTCTTATTGAAGATGAGACTCATAGATGTTTAAAAAATTATTCTTATGTTTATGTTGCCAAAAATTATCTTAAACAAGCAAAAAATTCTAGACTTCTTGGTCTAACAGCAAGCCCAGGAAAAGATGCTTCTATAATTAAGAAAATATGCAAGAACCTTGGGATAGATGCTGTTGAAGTCAGAACAAGGGAAAGCGAAGATGTTAAACCTTACTTACAAAAACTTGAAAAAAAGATAGTAAAAGTAGAACTTACAAAAGAAATGCAAGAAATCCGCTCTTTACTCCAAGAAATCTATCAAAAAAAAATAGAGGAGATAAAAAATAGAAAACTTTTATTTGGTAGAGCAACAAAAACAAACCTGATTGCATTACAAAGAAAACTTCAAGGGATGATAGGTTCAGGAAATAGACATTTTAATGTTCTTAGAGGGGTCAGTGTATGTGCTCAAGCAATTAAAATCCATCACCTTCTAGGACTTCTTGAAACACAAGGGATTGAAACAAGCCAAAATTATGTATTGGATTTATTTGAACAAGAAAAACAAGGTAAAAGTAAGGCTGTTAAACAAATTGTAAATTCCAAACAATTTGTTAATGCTTATTTTCTTTTAACTAAACTTTATAATAAAAATATAGAACACCCAAAATTTGAAAAATTAAAAGAGATTATGCAACAAGAATTAAAAAATAATAAAGAATTTAGAACAATAATCTTTTCACAATATAGAAATAGCGTAAATAAAATATCTCAAATGTTAACAGCACAAAAAATAAAATCAAAAATTTTTATTGGACAAGCAAAAAGAAAAACAGCTGGTCTTAGTCAAATAGAACAACAAGCTATTCTCAGAGAATTTAAACAAGGAAAAATAAATGCTCTTGTCTCAACATCAATAGGAGAAGAAGGCCTTGATATTCCGGAAGTTGATCTTGTTGTTTTTTATGAACCAATTCCCAGCGCAATAAGAAAAATACAGAGAGCTGGAAGAACAGCGAGACTTAAACCAGGTAAATTAATTATTTTAATGACAAAAGGGACTCGTGATGAAAGTTATCATTGGGCAGCCCACTATAAAGAAAAGAAAATGTATGAAGCTCTTGAAACTCTAAAACAAGATTTCAAAAACAAAATAAAACAAAAAGAACAAAAGAATATTAATGAATTTTGATTTTATTTTAATCTAATTTAACTTAATTTTATTTTAATAACCCTTACACTATTGTATTAATATTCATAAAATATCTACCTTTTTCTGGTATTTTTATATTATAAAAAAGACTATTAAATTTATAAGTAAGATTATAATTAAAAATATATAAAAGAAAATAAATAATAAAAGAGAAAAATGATTATTATAGATAAAAGAGAGAAAAATAGCTTGATTATTTCCGAATTAATAGAACAAAGACAGGAAATCAGATTAGAATTTCTTAAGGTTGCAGATTATATTATAGGGAATATTGCTATAGAAAGAAAAACTATAAGTGATTTTATAAATTCTATGCTTAATAAAAGACTTCTAAGACAAATTGAAGAACTTAAACAATATCCACAACAATTTCTTATTATCGAAGGTGTTGATGACCATCCTCTTTATGAATTTGGCAAGATAAACCCAAACGCAATCAGGGGAATGATGTTATCTGTAATGTTAGATTTCAAGGTCCCAATTATTTTAACAAAAAATTATGAAGATACTGTAAAATTTCTTATTCTTCTTGAAAAAAGACAAAAAAAGAAACCTAAGGAAATAAGTTTAATAGCTAAAAGAAAATCTTATAATCTTGCAGAGCAACAACAATTTATTCTTGAAGCTTTTCCTGGAATTGGACCCGCAACAGCTAAAAAACTTCTTAGAAAATTTGGCACAATTAAGGCAACAATAAATGCAAAAGAAAAAGATCTAATTAAAACTAAGCTTCATCAAAAGAAAGCAGAAGCTATGAAAAAAATTATTGAAACTAAATACTTGGAAAAGTAGCAATATCTTCATAAATTGGGCCTTCTGGCGTAAGTATTGATTTTTCCAAAACAAAATTGTTGATTTCAAATTCAAGGGGCTCAATTTTTATTTTTTTAATGGCTTTAACAAAATTTTCTTTCTCTTCACTTGAAATAACTTTAATTCTTGCAAGAGTAATATGTGTTTCAAAATTATGCTCTTTCTTAAAACCCTGTCCAACCAATATAGAAATAATTTTTTGTTCTAATTCAATAATTTTTTCCTTAGGTAAGATATCAACCCAAACAACACGAATATAATTTTGAGAAGGAAAAATACCAAAAGAATTTAATTTAACTTTAAAAGAATCAAATTTTATGGTTTTTAGGGCATCTTTTATTTTATTTATCTTATCATCAGAAATCTCACCAAGAAACTTAATAGTTATATGTAAATTTTCCGGTTTAACAATTCTTAATTTAGATTTTGTTTCTTCTGCTATCTTTTGAAGGTCTTTTTCTGCTTTTGCAAGTTCTTTTTTGATTTCTTCTGGCAATTCTATGGAAATAAAACATCTCATTTTTATTTGTTTTGCAATTTATCTTCAAGAAAAGATTCTACTTTGGGACTAATATCCCCCCAAGAATAATCATGCCCAGAAATATGAAGAGCTTGCGCAAAACTTGGTCCTTGGCCATTTCTTGAAAAAGTTAATTTAAAAAGTGTTTTGATTAAGTTTGGGATTAATTCATCTAATTTTCTATTGGTTAAAGGGTCTGCCCCATTGTTGTTTATTCTAAGAATATTTTTAGATTCAAATTTATCACACCAAAAAGGAAGACCCACTTCTATTGCATAAACTCTAGAATCATCAGGGGTTTGTTTCATAGTTTTGTCTATAAATGTTGCCCCGTTAGACAACCCAGCGAGTATAATTTTAGAATCTATTGAATCATTTTCTAAAGATTTTATCTTATTAATTAAATTTTTTGATGAAAATTGATAAAAACTTAAAAAATCTGCCAACCTTTTTATTCTCCCAAAGAAACTATTTTTAGATCTATAATGTTCTATGATGTGTGTTTTATACCCTCTATCAACTAAAACAGATTTAATTCCCTTTATAATGGGTTCAAAATCATTTGCTTTTTCCAAAGGTACATTCCCCCAACCTCCAGGATTATAAATTATAATAACATCTTTATAAATTTGAGACATTTTACATAAACTCGGCAATAATCTTAGCCCCTAATTTAACAGTTAAGCCATTAAAATCCTTATCTGGATTAATTTCAGTTAAATCAATGGCCCCCAAATTTTTTAATAATTTTAGTTTTTGAATAAAATAAATAAATTCTCTACTTGAAAAGCCAGCAGGTTCTAAATAACCTGTTCCCGGAGCAAAAGCAGGATCAATAACATCAATATCTATACTGATATAAAGCGGATCAAATTTTCTGACTTGTTCCATTATAAAATGTGATGTTTCCTTTATACCCTGTTCAAATATTTGTTTCATATCAACAATCTTGATTTTATTTTTCCTAAGAAAATCCAATTCATCCTTAAAATAATTTCTCGAGCCGACAAGAATAACATTTTCTGGTTTTATTATCTTTTCATTTACAATTGCTAATAATAAATCTTCGTGGGTTGGAAGATTAAATTCTGTGCAACAATCAGCATGAGCATCAAAAATCAATAATCCGGGATTTTTTTTATTTTCAGCAAATCCTTTTACTAAAGAATAAGTGATGGAATGATCCCCGCCAATATAAAAAACCTTTTCAGATTGCGATAATTTTTTTGTGTTTTCATAAATGTTTTTATTTGCTTCTTCTATATTTGCGTTATCAATTGGAATTTCTTTTATTTGTAATGAATTATAATCAATTATCTTTTTATTTTCATTACTAAAAATATCTTTCAGCGCTTCAATTACTTTGTCTGGAGCTTTTTCACAACCTTTGGTTTTTCCAAGTCCATTAAGACCAGGGACTTTAACAATCAACATTTTAAAATTATTTAGGAACAAGAATTGCGGTCGCATAATTTTTTATTTTAGCTAACTTTCTAACATCTTGAAGTTTTACATTATAGATTTTTTCAGGATAATCATAAAAATCTTCTGCTTTAGTGGCAATTTCCTGAAAAACAAGATTGCCAGCAACATTATCACAAGATTCAAGCCCGAGTTTCCAATTCCCAACTTTTTGCTCTTTTGTCTGTTCAAAATCAATTGCTTTAATTTTTGACATGTTTTTAATTTCTTTTATAGTTATTTGTTTAACTTTCTTAATATTTTTCTTATCTATTCCAGCATAAACAACACCATATCCATAATCCTTTTCCTGTTCAAGATAACTATGAATAGCATAAGCCCAGCCTCTTTTTTCTCTAACTTCCTGAAATAAAACAGAAGAAAAGCCTTCCCCCAAAATTGCATTAAAAATCTCGCTTGCATATCTCATCTTGCTAGAAAAAACAGGGGTATGAAATCCTAAAGTGAAATGGGTTTGATCCAAACCTTGTTTTGATTCTATTATCTCATTATTTTTAAAAACTTTCTTTATTTTAAAAGATGGAAGAACATAAGGCTGTGTTTTATTAAAATATTTTTTTGTAAATTTATCAATATCTTTTAAATTTGCATTACCAACAATCGAGATAATCATATTTTTAGGATTATAATTTTTATGCCATCTTAAAAAATCAATTCGTTTAAATTTAGAGACAGTTTCTTTAAAACCAATAACAGGAGCACTAAATGGTTTTTGATATAAAAGTTCCTTGATTTTATTAAAGAGATATTCTTTTGGCATATCTTTTCTATAATTAATTTCAGAAATAATAATTCCCCTTTCTTTATTTATGTCTTTTGTAATTAATTTTGGATTCGCCACAATGTCTAAAATAACATCTGCCCCAACATCAAAATGTCTTGATGGCAATTTACAATAAAAAGCAGTTATCTGTTCTGATGTAAATCCATTAAGCATTCCTCCAACTTTTTCAATTGAAGAACCAATTTCCTTTACATTTCTTGTTTTTGTTCCCTTGAAAACCATATGTTCAAAAAAATGGGCTATTCCCTTATTCCTAAGGTTTTCATTAACTGCTCCAGCTCTTGTTGCCGCCATTATTGATACAATAGGAAGATCTCTTTTTTCAAATAAAATAGTCAATCCACTCTTTTGTTTTATTTTATAAAATTCTGCCATATTAATCTAAAAAAACAGTGTTTTAAATTAGTTTCTACTCCTAAAATATTTAATAAAAAGGTTATAAATTAGTGTCATAATGTATTTAAATTTAAAAAGCTAATAAAATTTGGCTTTCGGGGGAAAGAAACAGCAAAAATGTTTAAATTTAATCAAAACTTTTTCTATACTTGTTTTATTTTTTAATCTCTTTATCTTTCTCTTTCTTTCTTTTTTGTTTTTACACCCTTTATTAAGAAAAAATGTCTATAAGGGCCCTCGCTTTTAATTTTTCCTTCTACTTCAATTTTTTTCTCAAACAAAGGCATATCTAAAACAACTGTTTCAGCCTCTCCACCTTCAAATTCAAGATTAAAACCATATTTTTTGCTTTGCTTAATTAATTCATTAAGTAATTTTTTATCAACTTTTTTTCCTAAAAATTCTTTTCCCAACCCTTCACAACAAATTTTAGTTAAAATTATTTCAAAATTATTTTTTAGACAATCCTCCCAAATTTTTTCAGCCCTTAAATTCCAAAGAGGATTAAAAATTTTAAAGCCCAATTTTTTTGCTATTTTTGTTATTCTTGTTTCTTGATATTTTGAAGCTATGCCGCCAGTAATTATATATTTAGCTTTGCCTTTCACTTTTTCCAGTAACTTTTCTAAATCCCGTATTTCTTTTTCTTTTTGCGTTTTGCTTTTTTGACTGATTAAAAAAATATTCAAAGCATCTGACTGCATTTTAAGTAATTTTAAAGAAGGCTTATGCCACATCCAAGAATAATAAGAAGAAGGGAGTATTGTTAAAAGATATTTGATATTAAAGCCAGCTTGCTTTGCTTTTAATATTGCTAAACAAGAATCTTTCCCCCCGCTAAAAAGAACAGCTGCTGTTTTATTTTCCATTTTTATTCTTCATTTAAAAATAATTTATAATTTAATAAGTCTTTCGCCAATTTTGTTAATCTATAAATTGTGGCTCTAAAAAAACAAATACAAAATATGGTGTTTTTTTATATTTTATATACGATAAATAAAAAAATGTTTAAAATAACGAGAAGAAAAATTTAAAAAGATATAAAAATAAAAAATTATGTAGATGGCAGCAAAATAAGTGAAAACTGCGGGAACTTAGAAATTAGCTAAGGAAAAGGAGGCAATATTAAAACTAAAATGACCTACACAACAGGTGGTTGCCACGATTTAAGACAATATATGAATGATCCAAAAATAATAGAAGCTTTTGGAAAATTAGTTAGTGGAAAATCTGGTTATACTCCCATAATAGAAAAAAGAGAAGAACCAATAATTTGTTCTAATTGTAATCAGCGTCTCTTAGGAGATGAAAAATTTTGTCCTGAATGTGGTGCTAAAATAAAATTAGAAAAAACAGAGAATAAAGAGAATAAAATAATTTAAATTAAAATTATTTTATTAATAGCTTTTTAATTTTATATAAATTTTTTTCTGTTATGCGTTCTCCAATAGCTATGGCTTCTTTAGATTTATCAAAATCAAAAACACCCAGATAAGCTTTCGGATTTAAAATAAATAAATTTTTTTTATATTTACTTAAGGTAAAATTTACAATTTCTAGTCTTAAAATTGTTTGGATCCTTTCAAAAAAATCTACTAAATTATATTTTAATTTTTTCGGCATGCTTTCAATAGAACGCTCCACATTTACTGCAAGAATTTTTTTTGCTAAATTAAATCCCTCATCTATGGCCAAAGGATCTTCAAAACCTCCATCAACAAGAAGCATTCCTTTTTTATGCAATGGAGGAAATAAAAAAGGGATAGAAATGCTTGCCATAATTGCTTCACATAAATCACCTTTATCAATAACAATTCTCTTGCCAGTTAAAAGATCTGCAGAAATAGCTACAAATTTTTTATCTAAGTTTTCAATTTTTTTATTACCTATAATATTTCTAAATTGTTTTTCAAGCCTATCTGTTTTTATAAGCCCCTCCTTAGAAGGCCAAATATGAATTATTTTTCTTATTTGTTTTTTTGTTTTATTAGATATTATTCTTTCAAAATTAGAAAGAAGCCCAGCAGCATACATTCCCCCTATTAAAGCTCCTGCGGATGTTCCTATTATAATATTTGGGATTATTTTATTTCGTTCAAGAACTTTTATTACACCTATATGGGCCATCCCGCTAGCCGCCCCACCACTAAGAACCAAAGCCCAGTCTGATTTTTTTTGTTTCTTTTGTTTTTTTGATTTTTTTGATCTTTTTGATCTCTTTAATCTTTTTTTCATTTTTATTTTCTGAAATTTTTTCTTATAGGCCCAATTATTTTTTCTAAATATTCTACAACAGCATTTTTTAAATCAAGAGGGTGTATTTTTTCTTGTTTGTAAGATTTTTCAAGATTAGAATAATTTGAAAAATTTAAACTTCCTCCAAATTTTACAGGTCTTTTAATATTAAATTTTCCAAATCGTGGAAAAATAAGCAGTTTTGTTATTTGAAGAATTGGATTATCCTGCGCAATTTTTGCAGGACAATATGCTTTTTCAATAGTTTTTTTTAGTTTGTCATAAGAATCAAGAACACTGACGCCAGTATTAGGAATTGATCTAGACATTTTTTGGCCAGGGCCTTTCAAAGAAGTAATTAAGGGCGTATGTAAAGCTATAAAATTATAATTTAATGTTTTAGCCATGTCTTTTCCAATCATATGAACTTTTCTCTGCTCTAAACCGCCTAAAGCCACATCAACATCTAATGCTTTAATATCAACAACTTGCATTAAAGGATACCATAATTGGGAAATTGTTGCGTTTTTTATATCCCTGGCTATTTCTTGCATGCTCCTCAATCCCCTGTTTATAGTTGATTCTTGTGAAAGTTTTATTACATCAAGAACATATTTTTTATCAAATTGAAAACTGCTGCCAAGAATGATTTCAGCATTAATTCCTAGTGCTTTAATGGTTTTTCTCCAAGCCCCAACTTCCTTTTTTATTTCTTCTTCACTGCCTTTCCTATTTAAAAAAGAATGAACATCTGCCAATAAAATTTTAACTTTAAAACCTGCTTTATGTAAATCAATAAGTTTGGTGATGGTAACAAGATGTCCTAGATGCATAGAACCACTTAATTCATAACCACAATAAACAGAAGGTTTCTTTTTTTTCTTTAATAAATCTTTTAACTCTTTTTCTGTGATTATTTCCACAGCATTTCTCTTAATTAATTCAAACCTCTTTTGAAAATCCATTATTTTTAAATAGATAATTAGTTTTTTATAGTTTTCTAAATAAATATTAACACAATAAAATTAAATAAAATGAAAACAAGAACTTTGCTAAAACTTTCTTTGATTATTGCCTTGATTGGAACTTTTGTTATTGTTATTCTTGCTAATAATCTTGAACCAAATATAAGTAAAATTTCTAGTATAAATGAAAAAATGATTGATGAATGGGTTAGAATCAAAGGAAATGTAACTAATCAAAGAAGTACAGAAGGGTTGACTATTCTTACAATTTATGATGGAACTGCAGGAATAAGGGCAATAATGTATAAAAACATGAATGAAGACCTTGAAGGTTCTGAAATTATTATTCTTGGAAAAATTATTATATATAAAGATGAAATTGAAATTCAAATAGAAAAAATACAAACTTGATATAAAAATTAAAATGATAGAATATATTTTAATTGCAATTTTTCTTGGATTAATTGCTGGAACAATTACAGGTTTAATTCCTGGCATCCATATTAATCTAGTTGCTTTAATTTTATTTGCAAGTTCTGCATTTTTTTTACAATTTACAGATTATTTTACTTTAGCAATTTTTATTGTTAGCATGGCTACAACACACACTTTCCTTGATTTTCTCCCTTCTATTTTTCTTGGAGCACCTGATGAAGACACCGCTCTTAGTGTTCTTCCCGGACATAGAATGTTATTAAAAGGACAAGGTTATGGTGCTATCAAACTTACTGTTATTGGTTCATTTTTTGGTTTGTTGGTTGCTGTTGCCCTTGCGCCTTTTTTTATTGTAACCTTACCATATATTTATCCATTCCTAACAAAAATAATCGCTTTTCTTCTTATTGTTATTGTTATATTTTTAATTTTTAAAGAAGAAAAACAAAAAAGATTTCTTTCGTTCTTTATATTTATTCTTACAGGAATTTTAGGCTATGCCTCATTAAATTTTCCAATGATAAAACAACCACTTTTTCCTCTTTTTACAGGCCTTTTTGGAGCTTCTCTACTCACTATAAGTATAATTAAAAATGTCAAATTACCAAAACAAAAAATAAAAAGCCTAAAAATAAAAAAGAAAGACATTATACAGGCTCTTGGTTTGGGAATTATTTCATCATCAATTGTTTCTTTTCTTCCAGGAATAGGCTCGAGTCAAGCTGCTGTAATTTCTTCTGGATTAAAAAAAATACAAGAAAGAACTTTTCTTATCTTACTTGGAACAATTAATACCATGGTTATGCTTCTAAGTTTTATTGCTCTTTTTAGTGTAGGAAAACCAAGAACAGGAATAGCCGTCTTCCTAGGTAGATTTCTTGGAATATTTAGCGAACAGCAATTGTGGTTTTTTCTTGTAACAGCTTTGGTAGCTGGCTCAATTTCTGTTTTTATAACCCTTTTATTTGCTAAAACTTTTGCAAAAGGGATAATAAAAATAAATTATAAAAAAATCTGTTTCATTATTTTGATTTTCTTAATAATTCTTACACCTATATTAAGTGGCTGGCTTTCTTTAATTATTTTAATAACAGCCATCGCAATTGGTATAACCACCTCTTTATTTGGAATAAGAAAAATACATATGATGGGTTGTTTAATTCTGCCCGTAATAATCTGGCATCTGATTTAATCTTATTTTATCTGATTTGATTTAATCTATTTTAATTCGACTTAAACCCATTTTTTTAATTCTTGTTGTTTTTCTGTTTCTCTACCAAACATGCTTTCAATTGCTTGCTTTACAAGATCTAAACTCTGCTTAACATAAGGAGAAACATTATAATTTTTTGCAAGGCTAATAGCGGGTTCAAGATATTTAATTATAGAGCCTTCCGCTATAGTGAAAATAATTCTACCCCTGCATTTTAAACATTTTCCAGCAAGAGGGGGTCTTCTATATTTTTCATTACATTTAACACACCTAAATTTCTGTTTGGTGAATTTATGAAAATTTCCTTTTATGTCTCTTATAAAATGTCTTTCAATAACAAGTCTGGCAACATCTGCTGTATCTACTGCTCTTAATTTTTTTGCAAGAGCCATTTGATGATTCACTTTATCCCGCATTGTAATAAGAGTTTTATAAGAACTGCAAAGGATTCCATCATTAAGATTTGTTGTTTCATTTGTATAAAATAAGTTCTTAAAAGCTGCGAATTCAATTCCACTTTTGATCCTATCCTTTATTAATTCCACTTTAACAGTATTAGGCATCATAGATTTTTCTGCAGCCATATAAAGCTCTAAAGGATAATTTTTTACAACATCCATATCAAAAATCATATCATCCACTTCCGCAGCCCTTATTCTAACATTCATAGTTAAAGGGGCATCTTGTGTACTTCCCCTATGTGCTGGAAGATATTCTCTAGAAAAATTAAGCAAAGCATCTAATAACAACATCATTGCAGCTTCATCACCATCACAATCGCGCCTCATTGCCGCGTGCATATAAGGGCTTGCAAAAAACCCCTGAGTATTACTAAAACCAATTATTCTTCCAACAACACCAGCACAATTATGTGGAGCAATACATAAAAGCAAATGTCCAACAAGATCTTCTTTCTTTTTTAAATTATAAAAAGATTTCATTTTGTAAAAATTATTAAGTAAAGAATCAATAAATTTTGACACCCTAAAAAAAAGCTCATCTGCTGGTTCGTCTGCATAATGTTTTAAAGAAGGCAGTATAACATCGTGTGGTTTTAATTCAATTATTTGATCTTCATCTTTAATATCTTTATTAAAAACATCCTTATAATATCCAAGTTCTTTTAATTTTTCTATAGTTATATTGATTTCTTTTGGTTTAAATTGAGTAATGGGGACTTCACTAGAATCATATCTTATGGTTCCATCTTTATTAACTCTTAAATTATGTATTGCTCTTAAAATTCCTTTAGCCAAATTTTCAGGAACATGATCTTTTGAACTCGTTCCCCTAACCCCCTTAATTAATTTAGGTAATTCCACTTTGATATTCATGTTTTTTAAAGCAGCATCATAATATTCTTTAATATTTAATTTTTGTCTAGAAAATGTTTTGGCTTTGCCATGTAAAGCGCAATCTTCTGTATAAATTTTGTTTAAACATTCAGGACAATAATATAATTTTTTAGTTTTGCCGCCACATTTTTCACAAACAAAATAAATAGTTTGTCTTTTACATTTTTCACAATAATAAATAGGAAAATCAGATTCAACATAGCCAACCTTAAAAGCAGATTGAAAACTTCTAAGACGCCCTCCTTGTTCCCCAACAGGAAAAAGAACATTAGGGCTTCCAGTTAATTCCCGGGGTTTAGCTTTTTCTGGCCTACCCATTCTAGTTCCAATAAAAGTTCCTGCTTTATCTTTAATAATAAATTTAGAGAATTTATTTACAAAATCAAGAGTTTTTGCTTGTTTTTCATTTTCATCTTTGATTTCATGTCCATCTTTATTTTCATTATCTTTTTTATTTTTATTTTTATTTTCTTTTTCTTTTCCTAGTTGTTTTATTTTGTCTAATAAATGTTTTAATTGCCCAGAAAAATGTTCTAGATCAATTCCTAAATTAATTGACAATGCTTTAGCAATATTTGATTCTATAACGACGTTTGCAGTAGTTATTTTATGTTCAAGACCTAAAAGTTCCAGAGCTCTTTTTGCCTCTATAAATTCTTCTCTTCTATGGGTTTCATAAGGTAAATTAAGTTTTCCTTCTCTTATTTCTGATTTAGACAACCATTGAAGCAAACAAATAAATTGATTAAAATTTATTTGAGACCAATAAAAAATATAATCAGGGTGTAAGGGAATACTAAAAACAGAAGATATATTCATTGCCGTTTCAATAGATACATTATGCTTATCTAAATTTTGTAGTGTTTTTTGTATTTTTTCTAATTCTTCAGTTGTTTTCTTAGCTAATTTTTCAGGATTTCCATATTTTATAACCACTTCTTTTAATTCAGTAAACCACCAGTCAGGATTATAACCACAAGGCAATAAAGGATGATTTCTATTATAAAAATCGCCATAAGAAATTAAAATATCTCCAGCATAAATTATTTCTTTAATTTTATCTTTTAATTTATCTGCTTGCTCTATACTTTTAACTTGAACAACAGAATCGTCTTCTAATTTGATTGTAGGCCCATCTATATCTGTACAAACACACATTGTAGCTGCTTTGCTTGGTTTTTCTAATTTTAGTTGTGTTCCTATTGCTATAAAATTATCAAGAATTCTCATAGTTATTGGACTTATGGCAGCAGCACTATAACCACTAAAACGGCTTCTCCCATAACGTAAGCGAAAAGCTCCTGAACAAGAAGGGTGGCCAAAAATAGGGCGGCCAGCTACAAGATTTTGAATATATGTTGCTGTAGCAATTTTTTTCTTTTTTTCTTTTCTTTCATCTTGAAACTGAACAAATTTTTCTAAAAAATTCCAGTGTTTAAGCTCATAACCTTGTTTTTTAAGTTTATTAATAATTTTAAGCAGCTTAGGGGCTTTTTGAGCAAGAGCCTCTGCTAAAATTAAACAAAATCCCCCTCTAACCCTATTTGTTTCTACCCTTTCAAGATCCTTATAATTACTGACTTCTCTTTCTTCTGTTGGCAAGCCATTTAATTGAACTGGAATATTTTTAAATAAAAATTCTATTTCCTCGTGAGAAGGTAAATACTGCAAATTAGTAACTCTTTCATGAAAATCATAAACTTCTGTTATTGCTCTTTTAATCTCTAATTCTGTAGGATCATATTTTGCATAACCAAACTTGTTTCTTAAATAATCTATTAACCAAACAGAAAAAGAAGCTGCTGTTCTTCCAGCCCCGCCTATTGGTCCAGAAAAATAAATGCTAAAAAAATCTTTTTCATCTTTTGTTTTTTTCAATGTAAAATGCGTGTAACCTTCAAGAGGTGCAGCAACAACCCCCAAAGTATAATAAGCAAAAGCGACACGAAATCCAGCATCTATTGCTTCTTCTTTACTAAGAAACTTACAAAATTTTTCATTAGCAATTTCTTCAGCAATTTTTATACAAACAACAGGATCAAGAAAACCATATTCTTTTTCAAGTTCTTTAATTCTCTTTTCAATTTTTTTATTTTCTACTTGAGGATATTTAGAAGAAATTAAACCCAAGGCTCTTTGAGCAAGATTCATAGCAATACTTATTTCAACAACAGATTTCGGGTCATAACCTTTGGCCCGGGCTTCTTCAGCAACACTATATGCTACTTTTGTTTTATTTTCTATTTCTTTAAAATATTTGTGCATTTTTTAATTCTTTAATTTCTTCTAATTGTTTAAAATGATTTATTGTATAATCGGCTTTAATAGTGTCTACTTTTGGATTAAAAGCTATTGATAAACCAACCTTATCAAACGGATCATTTATATTATCACCAATAAAACAAACTTCCTTAGGATTAATATTAAATTCTTGTGCAACTTTTTCTAAAACACTATCTTTTTTCCATAAAGGAACCCAATAATCAAGACCGCCAGTAAAAAAATCATTTTTTTTATGTAAAATATTGGCTTTAACAAATTCTAAATCAAATTTTTTTGCAATTGGTTCTGCAACTAAGGATAATCCAGTGGTAATTATACCTCTTATTATTTTTCCTTTGGTCTTTTCTAAAAATTCTTCAAGGCCAGGAGAATAAGGTGGAGGAAGTAAATGATCTAAAGCTAGCTGAACTGGCTGCCCTTTTAAATAACTAGCTTCTTCAATAGCCCATTCATGATCTTTATCTCTTTGATTAGGATGATAATATTTTATATAATTCTTTTTTAATTCTTCATTAAATCCATAAACTTCTAATATTTTGTGCCAACTACTCTGAAAAAAATTATTATATTGAATAATTGTGCCATCCATATCTAAAGCAATAAGTTTTATCATTTTCTTTAACTAAAATCTAACATATTTACTTTTCCTGTTTTTAAATTTAAAATAGGAACTTTACAAGGATCTGGTTCATGACCAAATTTTTCTTGATATGTTGTCTTTTTTTGCCAGCATGAACAGGAAATTGTTAAAATATTATTATATGTTGAAATTGCACTTTTATGAATGTGGCCTGAAACAAAGATGTCTGGAGCTTGTCTAACAACAAGATAATCTTTTTCCCCAGGATAATAAGGTGTTGAAGTATGTGTTGGTGCTAAATGTCTTTTTTTTAATAAAAAATGGATTATCATATCTGGCCGAAGTTTTGCATTATTTTGCCTCAAAATATCAACAACATCCCCATAATAATCATAAGAATCACCATGGTACATTAAAACATTAAATCCAGGAAAATTTTTTGTCTGGCCTATTTTAACTATGGCTGGATTTGTTGTAAGAATAAGATTTTCAAGCTCATAAAGTTCTGGCGCAATTTGTTTTGGAATTTTTGGTTGTGGTTCAATAACTCTTACAGCATCATGCAAACCGCCAGGGCACATAATTATAGTAATATCTTTTCTTATTTTTCCTAAAAAATGTGCTAATTTTTTATATTGCTCTCTTACATCTTTAATAGCAAGATCTTTTTCCTGCCCAGGATAAACGCCAACCCCATCAACAGTATCTCCAACAATAAAAAGATATTTTACTTTTTTAGCAAGTTCTCTTTGTTGTTCTGAACCAATTTCAGCATTTAACCATTTTATAAATTTCAAAAAATTCTCTTCTAAAAATTTGTTTGAGCCCAGATGTATGTCTGAAGTAAAAACAACACGATCATCTTTATTTAATTTCTTCTTTTCTCTAGCCGCAATATCTGAAAAAAACACCTCATTTGCAAAGATTATTTCATTTGAACCAGACCCTTTAATACCTATGACTTCATCAAGAACAATATTTCTTGCTTTCTCAAAAAGTTCTGTTCTGTTATGATTAATCAAAACAGTAATTTTGCCAGTGAGGTCTTCTATTTCAAGAAGTAAATTTTTATTTTTGGTCATTCTTTTTTTAAAAACTAAGCCAATAATAGAAACTACCCCCCTATTGTTTGAAATTTTACCTATGCTTGTAAGATTTTTTAGATCCTGTTCTTGAATAAAATTTTTTATAAATGAAAATCTATCTCTATAATTCATTACAAAATCTTTTACAGTAATTTTTTTAATTCCTGGTTCTATAATATTAGTGACAATAATATTTCTTTTAGCCTCTTTGGTTAAAGAATCTATTTTTTTTTCTGGCGCAATTTGTTTTTCTTGCACTTTTAATTCTACTTTCTGCTCAATAAAAGTCAAAAGATAATTATTTGCTTTAATAAGAATTTCTTTATCAAGACCTAGCTCATTCATTTCATTTATAATTTTAGGTATATTTGTCAACAAAAAATTTTTAGAAATTAATTTTGGCGGATTTAATTTAATAATTAATTCAGTAAAAGGGATTGAAGATAAGGCTTCATTAGAAATAATTTTAATTAAAGCTGGTTCAATTAAATGATTTTGTTTTAATAAATTTTTAATAATTTCTTTCATTTTTTGTTTTTTTATCTTTTGTTTTTTATCTTTTAATTTTAATTATTTTAACTATTATTTTTTAATTAAATTCTTTACAAATTTAGAGAATTTAATAGAAGATTATTAACTTTATCAATTAAATGGGAAGATAAGTCTATCCTTATTTCTCTACAACGGCCATAACGCCCTTTACTTATCACTCTTGCATTTATCACCCCCAACATATCAAATTCTGCAATAATATCAGAAATCCTTCGTTGAGTTAGGGCCTCTGTTCTTGTTTTATGACATAATTCTCTATAAGAATTATATATGTCTCCTGTAAAAAGAGGTTCTGTTTTATCTTTTAATTTTCTAAATAATTTAAGGATTGCCAAAAGAGTTATTTGAAATTGTTTTGGTTGTGTTTCAATTGCAATTAAAATTTTGTCTGATTCAATTCTTTGTTTAGCCTTATCTATATATTCTAATTTTATTTTCTTTTTATTATCTCTTTCAACAAGTTCTCCTGCTATTCGTAAAAGATCCAAGGCCCTTCTAGCATCACCGTGTTCGCGCGCAGCATAAGCAGAACATTTTTCAATAACACCATCCCCAACAACTTTTAATTTAAAAGCTTCTTTTGATCTTCTTTTTAAAATATCTTGTAATTGCAAGGCATTATAAGTTGGAAAAAGTATTTCTTCCTCACTTAAAGAACTTTTAACTCTAGGATCTAAAACATTAAGAAATTTTAAATCATTAGAAATTCCAATAAAACTTATCTGGGCTTTTCTAAGTTCTGAATTAAGTCTTGTAAAATTATATAAAAATTCGTCGCCTATTTTTTTAACAGCTTGATCAATTTCATCTAAAATTATAATAATTATTTGTTTTTTAGAATCAATAAGTTCAATAAATTTATTATAAAGTTTATCTGTTGGCAAACCGGTTATTGGCACTTTTTCACCTAATTTTTTAATAAGTTCTGCAAGAATTCTATATTCAGTATCTGCTACTTTTTTTAGCTTACAATTAACATAAGGAATAATTAAAGAAATTTTTTGATCAGAAGCTCTTTTAAGAAGTTCATTTTTAACATAATTTATAACAAGGGTCTTACCTGTTCCAGTAAGACCATAAATAAATAAATTACTTGGTTTTTCCATTCTTAAACTTGGGGCCACAATAGAAGCAACCTGGGCAATTTGGTTTTCTCTATGGGGGATGGTTTCTGGCGTGTAATTGGTTTGCAAAATTAATTTGTTTCGAAATATTGTTTGTTTAATAAAAGAATCAAATATTTGATTTATTTTGTTGTTTTTATTATCTTTTTTGTTGATATTGATTTTATTATTTATATTATCATTTTTGTCAACATACTTTCCTCTTTTTTTAATCATTTTGTTTTTTTTCCTTGACCTCAAAATAAAAGAACACAATAACATTTTATAAATATTTTTGTCCTAAAACAACCACATGGGGACCTATATTTCCTATGGAAACCATTTTTGTTCCTGCTTAAAAAATACGTGTCGTCACGAAATAAAAGTAACCCCTACATTTCCTATGGAAACGTATATTATATAATATATATTTTGTATTATTATAATATATAATATAAAAATTTAAAAATAACATTCAACAAACCGAAAAACGAATTCTTTTTTAAATCTTTTTCTTTTCTCCATAAGAAGACAAGGGGTGGGTCCCTTAAATAATCTTAAAGAGAAAAATTTATAAAGAATATATAGCTTTTTATTTAAGATTTAATTAAAAAATAATAGTTAAAATAATTAAAAATTTAAAAAATGAGTGAAAGAAAACCCTCTAGAGAAATTGTTGGTAAGCTTGTAGTAACAAAAGAAGGTAAAAGACTTGGTGTAGTAAGAGATATAACTTTTGAAACAAGAAGTGGAGAATTAATTCAATTAGTAATAACTTCAACAACTTCTTATGCTTCTTCATTAAATCTTGAAAAAGGCAAAGGTGGCGAACTTTTTATCCCATATTCTGCAATTTTAGCTATCGGTGACTTTGTTGTTGTGAATGAAGAAGATACAAGATAATTTTATTTATTTATTAATTATATTTTATTCTTATGAAAACCATTATAAAAAACTAAACAAAACTTTAAAAATACCAATTCATAAAGAACAATATGACAATAGTTGGATTTAACCTTAAAAAAATACTCATAGAAAGAAAAGGATTAGTTAGAGGAGAAGTTAAAGTAAATACTAATATGAATATTTTAAAAATTGAAAAACATGCTGTTGAGATTGCAAAAGCCAAAGACGTTCTTTCTTTTGAGTTTTCTTTTACTATTTCTTATGTTGGCGTTACAGACCATAAAGGGAATATAGCAGATCTTCTTTTTGAAGGGGATGTTCTTTATCTAACAGAGCCAAAAGAAGTTAAGGAAATTCTTGAAGGCTGGAAAAAAAAGGAAATCCCAGAAGATGTTAGAATTAGAATTCTTAATACCATTCTCACAAAATGTAATGCTAAAGCTCTTGTTTTTGAGGATGACTTAGGATTGCCACCCCATTTACCCTTGCCAAAATTTGGTAAACAACAAGAAAAGCAAGAAACAAAAACAAATAAAAAATAATTTTTGCAGATTTCTATATTTTTAAATTATAATTCTAAAAAAACGCTAGGGAAAGGATTCGAACCTTTAAGTCCAAAGGACGCTCGCTTTCGAGGCGAGTGCATTACCATTCTGCCACCCTAGCTTAAAAAAACTAAGGGAAAACTATTTAAATTATTTTTCCTAAGTGATTTTATGGCTAAGGGAAGGCAAACATTTAAATTTGTATTTATAGCAACGCTTTTTTTAACAGCTTTATTGGTCATTGGAGCCGGTTGTAATCAAAATCTTACAGGAGAAGTTTCAAAGACAGAACTACCAAAAATGGAAATGTTATTTTCAGATGATTTTGCTGGTTATAGTTTAGGATCGATTCCAAGCAAATGGCTACCAATATTTAAAGAAGAACCTTTTTTTTCAGTTGCAGCAATTCAACAGAAAAACAGCGATTTGGTTGCAAATTCCATAGAACTTGGTGGTTTGATGCTGCAAGTTAATGATGCAACAAGTTATCAATGGAAAGATTATACAATAGTATCTGATTTTAAAATAGAAAGCCTTTATCATGTAGGTCCTATTTTTATTTTTAGAATGCAAGATGAAAATAATTACTATTCTATTGAACCAGAACTTTCAGCAACAGGAGGAACCTACAAAATCTATAAAACAATTGATAACAAAAAAACAGAAATTTTTAGAAAATCATATACTTATAAATTGGCAGATAAAGAATGGCATAAAGTAGAAGTTAAAATAGAAGGGAATCAGATAAGTTTAAAGATAGATGATAAAACAGTTTTTTCTGGAATTGAAGACAACACATATAATGAAGGGTCTGTGGCTTTTGGAACAAACCCAAATAGCAGAATTTATTTTGATAATGTTGCTATTATTGGAACTAAGTTTTAATTTTTTTATTTTTTATTTTTCTTTT
>CAZBLY010000002.1:0-8757 GCA_964493265.1 Candidatus Woesearchaeota archaeon | reverse complement strand
TTTTATTTTTCTTTTTATTATTGCATTTCATTTCATATTTCTTATTTTTTCAAATCTGTAAATTTTATTATTTTCTCCAACAATAAAAACTTCACAATTCCGAATATTCCTAGAATTAAGATAAGGTCCAAGAGGCTTTTCATTTTTCATATCATAACCAATACTAATTGTTAAAAAGGAAGGCATAACAATCATCTTTTTTCTTTTCCATCTACCCAATAAAAAACATTTGTATTTTTCAGATTTAATTCCTTCTTTAATACTTATAGCAGGATGTTCATGACCTATAATAAGAACTTTTGAATTATGAACTTTTTTATTAGAAAAGATTTTATGGCCGTGAGTTACACAAATATTGCTTTTATTAAAACAATAAAAATCTTTAATCTCAAGACCTTTTTTCTTTGCAATTGGCTCCAAAATCGTGTCGTGATTTCCTTTAATCAAAATAACCTTACATTTTTTTAATAAAATATCAAGGATTTCAAAACATTCGTGCCATTCTTGCTGAGAAATCTTGCCAAACCTGTGTTTTAAATCGCCATTGATGATAATTAACCTTGGTTTTAATTTTAATAATTCTTTAATTTCTTTTTTTGTTTGCTTAAACATTAATCTTGGAACTAATAATCCTTGCTCATTAAGAGATTCTTCATAACCTAAATGTAAATCAGCCACTATTAAAATTTTCTTTTTAGGAAACCATAAAGATTTTCCTTTAATTTCAATTCCTGGCAAGATTTTCATAAACACAAAAGACGAATTAAATTTAAATAGTTCACATAAAATATATTCTTATGCAATACTGTGTTATTTGTGAAACAGGCAGAGTTAGAAGTCATGCAGTGGCAAGAAGTTTAAAAGAAAAAATACCTGATTCTAAAATTATTGCAGTAGGATTTCGTAATCATAAAATTTATTCTCATTCAATATTTAAAACATTTTTTAAATTAATATATAATACTCGCACAATTAATGTAACATATAATCATCTTAACTTAGTAGATAAGATTATTACAGTAAAACCATGGATAAAAGACAAACTTAGGCAAGAATTTAAATTAGATGATAAAAAAATAATCGCCCTTAATATTGATGATGATTATATTTGTACTTATAGTTTAAAATTAAAAGAAAAAGCAAATCAAGAAATTTTAAATCATCTCGAGGAAATTACAGATAAAATGCAAAAAACTGATAAAGAGGTCAAAATATCTAAAAAAGATTATTATAATACCCCTAATTTATTTTTTCCAAAACCTTCTGATGCATCCTCTTAAGAAATTCAATCTTACTTTCTATTCTCATCAAGTCAGCCCTTCCTTGGGTTATTAAACTAAATGAAAAAGGGCTAGGGATGTCATTATGAATTATTTTTGTTTTAATCCTGCCACTTTTTATTTTTATTAAAATTTCAGTAGCATTTTTTATATCCATTAAATCTTCAAGAATTTCTCGTCTCGTCTCTTTTAATATAGGAAAATTTTGTGAGATTTTTTTAACAGCTGCAAGAAGAAAATGAGATTTAAGTTGCTGTTTACCTACAGTTTTTCCTCTTCCTTTATATCTTCTAAGTATCATTAGAGATCTTGTTGCACAATGCCTGAATCTTCTTTTAAAAACTTCTGTTCTTTCTACGGCTTTTTCAAGAACTTCTCGCAGAGTTTCTGGTTTTTCATATAAAAGTTTCAGGGCTTTTTCAACTTGCATAGGAAAATGGCTTGCTAGAAAAAAACCATTATCATTAATCCCAATTTCAACATCTCTTCTTCCGTGTTTTCCTACAAGATAAGCTAAAGCACGGGAAAGAGCATCATTAACTTTTCTACTATAAAGAGAATGAAAAATAATATATTGTTTTCCTGTTTCATCCCTCCATCTTTCAATTAAAAGTTTGAATTCATGAGGGATCTCAGCATAATTATATTGTTCATAAAAATAATTATAAATAGCATCAACAACATTCTTGTCAATATAAAGATAGGACCCAATAAAATCCTTAATTTCTTTTTCAGATTTTTTCTTCTTAAAAAGATCATCTATTAATCTTCTAAAATGTTGGATAGCCATAGCTAAATCAAAAGATAGGGGCAGCATTTCTGAAAACCATGAAGGAATTGTTGGTTGTTTTCTAACAGAAGCATTAACATAAACTTTCATTCCTCTACTATAAAGATATTCATATTTACAACCACCAAGAACAAAAACATCCCCTTTTTTCATTCGCTCTAAAAATGCTTCATCAATCTTTCCCACAGTTTCTTCTTTTCTTTCTCTAGGGTATGCTATAACAACATTAGCAAAACTCTCATCAGGAATTGTTCCAATGTTTGTCATATAAATCATTCTAGCAAACCTTCCTTTTTTTCCAAGCTCCCCTGTTTTAAGATCATACCATATTTTTCCATAAACATAGTTTGCTTCGAGCCCAGAATATTCGCCAGCTAAGTAACTTAACACAGAAAGAAAATCTTCTCTACTTAAATTATGATAACAATAACTTTTTTTAATTATATTGAAGAGCTCTTTAATATTCCATCTTTTATAGATGGCCATGCCATAAATCTGCTGGCTTAAAACATCAAGGCTATTTTTTGGAATCTGTATTTTATCAATTTTTTTCTCAATCGCTTGTTTTAACATAACAGAACATTCAACAAGATCATCTCTATCTAAAACAACCAAACGACCTTTACTAATATTATGAAGTTTATGTCCTGCTCTACCTGTTCTTTGTATGGCCCTAGCAACACTTTTAGGACTTCCAAGAAGAATAACAAGATCAACATAACCAATATCTATACCTAATTCTAAACTTGTACTGGTTACAACAGCTTTAAGCTTCCCTTCTCTAAGTTGCTGTTCAATTTTAAAACGAGAAGATTTGCTAAGTGAAGAATGGTGTGCCCCTATTGTTTGTTTAATAGTTTGATATTTTTTTGGGAACATTTCCTTAAGATGATTAATGACCCTTTCAGTTGCACTTCTAGTGTTTGTAAAAATAATAGAGGTTTTATGTTTCTGAATAAGTTTATCAAGAAGAGAATAAAGATTTTTTTGCATTTCCATCTGATTTGTATTAATAAAATCAGAAATAGGACTTAATGTCTTAAGATCCATTTTTTTAACAAAATTTACATCGGCTACCAAACATTCTCGCTCTTGCCATTTTCCATTTTGTTTATCAAAACCAACTAAATACTTAACAATTTCATTAATTGGGGCTATAGTTGCACTTAGACCAATACGAACCGGGGTGATACAAGATAATTCTTCTAATCTTTCAACAGATAAATTCAAATGAACCCCTCTTTTATTACAAGCAATTGCATGAATTTCATCTAAAATAATATATTCAACAGCCTCCAGTTTTTCAACAAATTTTTTAGAAGATAGAACTATAGCAAAACTTTCAGGAGTTGTAATTAAAATATGTGGCGGCTTTTTTAACATAGCGCTTTTTTCTTTGGTGGCGGTATCTCCTGTCCTGACAGAAACCTTAATATTTTGTAATTTAATGTCTTTCTTTTTAGCTAATTCTTTTATTTCTTTGAGTGGCTCCTCTAAATTAATATAAATATCATTATTCAAAGCTTTTAAGGGACTTATATAAATACAATAAACCTTTTCCTCTAATTCATTCTTCCTAGCTAAAAGAACAAGATAATTAAGTATACTCAAAAAAGCTGTAAGAGTTTTAGTTCCTCCTGTAGGTGCAGAAATCAAAATATTTCTTCGTTCATGTATAGGCATAACCCCATAAAGTTGAGGAAGAGAAAATTCCTTAAAATGAGAAAAGAACCATTCCTTGACAAGGGGATCTAAGGCTGATAGAATTTCTTTTTTATTTCTTAATTCTGCTTTAGTTTGGGTTTTCATTTCCTAAAGAATAAAGAAAAACTTATAAACCTTTTTTTAGCCAAATTTCAAATAACAAAATTTAAAAATATTAGCAAACAACATAGTATATGGAAAAGAGGAGATTAATTTTAACTATTTTTCTAGGAATATCAATTTTTTTGGCTAATTCCTTTTTAGTTACTGCTATTGCAATAAAGGAATTAACTAACTATGGCCAAAATATATTTACTTTTAGATTAATTAATATTTTTATATTAATGTTAATATTTTTTATAACAATTTCGCTCTTAAATAGAAATCATAAAAATAATAAAAAAAGAAAAAAATGAATAAAAGGCAGACTTTAATTTTATTATGGTTTTGTGGTGCAACAGCGGTATTATTTGTTATAAATTATATTTATTTATTTATGGCAATAAAAGGAATCCGTGAAATAGCCATATATGAGTTTGATAATATAATATTTTATATAGAAGCAATAATTATATCTTTTTTATCTATATTTAGTTTATGGATATTAATAAATTATATAATAAAATTAAAACACCTAGATTTAATTAAGAAATAAGAAAAAACTTATAAGTTTTTTTAAATTTTTACTAGAATGAAAAACATTCTCCAAGCAAAATCAATATCAGATGGAATTCAAATAAACTTTAGAAACAAAAAATATCAATTAAAATATCCAAGAAAAATATGGCAAAATTATTCAAACAAACAAGAACTTATGCAAAATTATATTCCTTTAGCAACAATTTCATTACCATTGATGTTAAATCTAAAGAAAATTCATTATAATCTACCAAAATCAGAATTTCAAGACAACTATAAAGACCTTTTTCTTAAAGATTTGCCTTCATCAACTTTTGATAATAAACAAAATGCTGTTAAGTTAACACAGAAATTCAACCAGATTAAGTTTATTTTTAAAAAAAGAGCAGAAGAAATAAAATATAATAAGAAACAATCAAAAAATACCAAACATAAAGCAATTATACCCTTATCTTTAGGAAAAGATAGTCTTCTTACATTTTCAGTTGCTAGAGAGATTGGTTTGAATCCAATCAGCATTTATGTAAATGATACTATAACACCAAAAGAAAATAATAAAAAAATTGAATTCGGAAAAAAATTTGCCAAAGAATTCAGACAAAAACACTATTTTATTGAAAATACAATTGAAAAGTTAAATGATTTTGAAACTTGGAACAAGCCAGAAACTAATTTTAATTATAGTCATATGATAACTGGTTTTTCTTTTATTGCCTTGCCTTTTGTTCAGAATTTTGGTTCAAGATATATTATTATGGGGAATGAACAAGATATGAATTTTTCTTTTGTCGGTTCTCAAGGGCTTAGGGCTTGGCCTGCTTATGATCAAACAGAAATGTGGCAAGAAGAACAGAATAAGATCATCAAAAAATTAACAAACAATAAAACACAAGTAACAAGCATAATCAGACCGCTCACTAATATTGCTATATTCAAAATTCTATATGGAAGATATTCCGAAAAAGCCAAATATGAATTTTCTTGCGACTGTCTTAATGCTAGTTTTAGAAGAAGATGGTGTCATGATTGCAGTAAATGTGCCAGGCATTTTCTTTTTATGAAAGCTTTTGGAGTAAATGCCAAAAAAATGGTTGGTCTTAGTGGGTTATTTCAAAAACAATATAAGAAATTTTATTCTCTTTTTGATGGAAAAGAAGTTGATAGATATGAACAAAATATAGAATCAAAAGAACAACAACTTCTAGCCTTTCTTCTAGCTATGCGAAATAAATCAAAAGGCCATCTTATAGAATTTTTTAAGAAAAATTATCTAAAAGAAGCACTTGCACAAGAAGATAATCTCAGAAAAAAATATTTTTCCTTATGGCCTGCAAAAATTCCACGAGAATTGAAAAACGATGTTCTTAGTATTTATAGAGAAGAACTCAGAAGTTTGGGATAATTATTCTTATTATTTTTCTATTCTTGTTCCTCTGTTCCTATTATTTTTTTATATCCTTTTTGCATTAACATTTCATTTAAAGAAAAATTCATAAAATGATCTGTTTGTCCTAATGCGGTTTTATATCCTATAATTTGTTTTCCACTATATTCTGGTTTAAAATCAACAAGAGTAATAATAAATCCTAAAGCCTCGAACCTATCTTCCCCTCTTCCAAATTCATATCTTACAACTAAAGGTTGTCTTAATGAACCAACAAAATTCCTTGAATCAAAAAAACCATAACCAAAAAAATCAAAAACATTAAAATCAACTGTTCCTCCCGTTATTCTCCTACCTTTATCAAGAATTTTTTGTTGTAATTTATGATCTTTAATATCTGATAGTATTTTACCTATTGCGAATATCTGATTCAAATCTTTTTTCTTTACTTTTGCTTTTTTAAGAAGAGCAAAAACAGGTTTTTTAAGTAATTCAGGAAAATAATCCCCCTCAATAACTCTGTGTTTGATTTCACAGTCATTTATATATTTATAATGATTATTTACATTAAGTTCAAATATTTTTTTTGAGGGTTTAGATGATCCGGCCCCAGACCCATATGTACTATAAGTTATTAATTTGACAAAAGCCAGTCCTTTTTTAGAAAACCAATCCTTTTTATCAAGATAGACATAAGCTCTTAAAGCCCCGCCATAATTCTTTCCAGCATTAAAATATTCAAATTTTAAATTTACATTAGCATCTTCTTCTCTTCTTTTAAATGTGCCATATTGATTATCTATCCAATTAAGTGTAACTGGAACTTTATGGTTAGCAAGAGGCTTACCAAAAGGTTCTGCTTTAAGAGCTGAGTTTGTTGCATTATTTATTTCATTTAACCATTCTTTTTCTTTTTTAGTAAATTCATCAGTTAATAACTTTTCTTCTAAAGGTATTTTGGGTTTTTCTTGCCCTAACAATAAATAAGGTTTTAGAAAAAACCCGGCAGCCACTCCTGCACCTAATTCTAAAAATTTTCTTCTAGTTATCCTCATTTTTAATTACAAAATAAAATATAGCAATCTTTATAAATATTTATTCGGTTTAGAATATATGCCAAAAATCTCTACAAGAAAAGAGGAGAAAATTAAAGAATCTATTCTTCATTTCCTTTTCCAAGAGTCTCCAAAAGCTCTTTTCACATGCAAGATAGCTCAAGAATTAGCTAGAGATGAAGAATATATGAAAAAACTTTTGATTGAACTAGAAATTAAGAATTTTATTATATCTGTAAAGAAGAATCCTAAAGGAAAAGACTATTCTAGACGTATAAGATGGAGGCTTCATTCTAAGGTCTATGAAGCTTATAAAAACTTTAATAGTGATGATAATATCAATCAAAAATTTATTATAGATTCTAGGATATTATAAACTAAAGTATAAGAATTTATTTAAAGAATTCCCATCTTTATTTAGATTGCATTAAAAATATGAAAATGGTAGATGAATATAAAATCAAAGAATCTTTCTCAAAAATAAAAGAAGATATTCTGTATTTAAAACAAGAAATGATAATTTTTAGACATGAATTTAATGCACAATTAGATGAAATTAAGCAGATTATTCAAATTATTCAATCCAGCACACCCTCAACACAAGACAGACATCCAGCACATAATCCAGCACATAATTTAATGAATTACCCCTTAGAAAGCCCAAATTTCCATAGTTCCATAGGAAATGAGGGGGTTCCAGCAGACAGACAACAGACAGACAACAGACAGATAATGCCATTAAAACGAACTTTTGAAAAGCTTCCTAAAATGCAAGAGAAACTTCAAGAAAAAACCGTTTATCCTCGGGAATTTTCTGAATTATCTAAAATATCGACGATAATTAATGACATTAAACAAGATCTTGGAGAAAAATTCAAAAACCTAACACAAAAAGAATTTCTTATATTTTCTGTCTTATATACTTTAGAAGAAGAAAATCCAAATGTAACTTATAATGATATAGCCCAAAGAACCGGTCTAACAGAAAGCTCTATTAGGGATTATATATCTAAATTAATTCATAAAGGCCTTCCAATAATAAAGCAAAAACTCAATAATAAGATGGTCTTTCTAAAGATCCCAAAAGAGCTTAAAGATATAGCCACATTAGACAAGCTTTCTCGGCTCAAAGGTTTTTAATTATAATCTTAAACACAATTTCGCTTAGACGAATAACTCTTATATACCTTTATTTCAAGCTTTTTAAGACTTATCTTTACAATATGTTGTGTCTAGACCATTGAAAACATCCATATTTTGTGTCTTAGAAACAACCATAATTAAGTCTCACACTAAACTTAGGCTCACTTTTACCTCTTTTAAAATAACCTTTTTCTATGTTAATTTTAGATTATCTTTCTTCATCTCTCTTTGCTTTGAAATGTTCGTTTTAATCAATAAATTAACTCTCACTTTTCCTTATTTTCTAGTAGATTTTTACAAGAATTTAAGATTAAAAGTTCGTTTTAACCAACAATAACACTCACTTTTCCCTTTTAATTGATATATTTTAACTCTTATTTTTCTTTATTTTCCTTTAGTTTTGCCTTTTTTTAATCTTTTTACTTTGATTTTAATTGTTTTAAAAAGGGTGCTTTTTACTCTATCTGGAACATAATATCTTTTTTTTCCAGACCTCTCTAAAATTTCATTAATCAAACTATCACCACTTTTTTGTTTTATATTATTTAACTGGCCGCGCACTGTAGATTTTTCTTTTCCTAATAAAAGTGCAAGATCTTCATAACTTAATTTCATGTCTGTGTTAAGCAAAGTCCAGACAATTAATCTTTCGTTTCCTGTCAATCCTTTTAAAACAGCTGTTTGGACAGCTGTTTGGACAGGTGTTTGGACAGCTTGGACAGCTGTTTGTTTATGGACAGCTGTTTGTTTTTGCTTGAAAAT
>CAZBLY010000001.1:10983-101026 GCA_964493265.1 Candidatus Woesearchaeota archaeon | reverse complement strand
ATGGATTTTTCTGTTTTAAATATTAGTGTTCCTCAACAACCAGGAACTTATAGCGTTATTGCTAGGGTTGGAATAAAATCAAAAAGCCAGAGTTTTAAAGTTGAGTCTGTTCCAATAATACAGAGTGTCAGTCCAACAATTGTAATTCCTGGAAAAGCAACTGAATTTAATGTTTTGGCTAGTGCTCCTGCTGGAAGAAATATTGTTGAATATATCTGGGATTTTGGTGATAATACAGGAGAACAAACAGCAAGTGAGCCAAAAATAACCCACATTTATAGTGAGATAAAGACTTATACTCTTACTATTAAAGCTAAAGATGATTTAGATTTGATTGGCTCAAGAAGTTTTTCTGTTACTAGCAATATAACTAAAGAACTTCTCAATATAACTATCCATAATTTAAGAGCAAGACTTGATGGTTTTACTTATCAATATGAAGCACTTGATTCTTGGTATCAAGACCTAATATTAATAAATGTAAGTGATGTAAATGAAAAACTTGATGAATTTGAATCTGAAATAGAGACAGCAACACAATCAACTCTTATTGATATTAAAACTGAACTTGATTTATTGAATATTCCTTTGTCAATAAATGATACGATAACTTTATTAGATTCTTCTTATATTACAAATTTAGAGAAGATTAAACCAGATTATATTTCAACTATAACTCAAAAAAGTTATAATTCTGATTTAAAGAGTCAGTATCAGAATGCTATTGCTTTGTGGCAAGAGGATAATATTAATTTAAGAATAAATGGCCAGACCAAAAGTCTGATTTATGATGATAGGATAGAGGATGTTTTTACTTTAATAAATATAAGATTAGACCCTTATAATAGTGGCAATACTAGTCAAACTTATTTTATTTTCCATCTGCCTTCTGGAATTAATTATAATAATATTAGAACTTCAAGTGATGCAGATGAGCAAAGTGATTTAGATGATGCAATAGCTTTTATTTTTTATGATTTAAGCAGTTCAGAAGTAATAAGTATTGCGTTGCCTGGAAAACACGACTTTTCAAATTTTGTTTTTTATACTTCTCCATCACTTTCAGAATTACAAGTTGAAGGGGGTGGTGAAATAATTCCAGGAACAGGCAAAAAAACACCTTATTTTTTAGCTATAATCTTATTTTTACTTCTTATATTGGCGGTTTCAATTGCATTATGGTTGATTTGGAGAGGCAAAGGAAAAGGAAAAAAGAAATTATTTAGCAATTCGGGGGATCTTTATAATTTAATTTCTGTTATTTCAAGTAGCCAGGCTGCTGGATTGTCAAAGCAACAGATAATAGAACAACTTCAAAGAAATGGATGGACAAAAAAACAGATAGATTATGCTTTCAAAAAAATGAAAAAACAACCAACGACATCTAGAGGAAGAGGCAGACCAACAAGACCCTCATCTCTTAGAGGGTTTGGATATAGAAGGTAATTAGAGAATAATAATATAATACCGACGATAATACCCAGAAACAATAAAGTTTATATAGCTAAAGCATTTATTTTTTTTATAAAAATAGGTAAAATAAAATAAGAATGCCAATAAGATTTATTAAAGATTTTTTTAAAAGAATATTTTATGGAATGTTTGCTACTAAGAAACATGTTAAATTGGGTTTTTATGGCCCTCCAAATTCTGGTAAAACCACTTTAGCTAATAGAATTTGTAAAGATTGGACTGGAGAAGAAATAGGGACAGTATCTAAAATTCCCCATGAAACAAGAGAAGTTCAAATTAAAGAGAAGGTTGAAATAGAATTTAATGGAAAAAAATTGACATTCAAACTTGTTGATACCCCCGGAATAGCCACGAAAATTGATTATGAAGAATTTTTACATTTTGGTTTAAAAACTAGAGAAGCTAAAAAGAGAGCAAAAGAGGCTACAAAAGGCGTCATTGAATCTATTAAATGGCTTGATGATATGGATGCTGTTATTATTGTTCTTGATTCAAAAAAGAATCCCTACACCCAGGTTAATATAACCATAATAGGTAATCTTGTTGCAAGAAAAATTCCTGTTTTAATTGTTGCTAATAAAACGGATTTAAGAGGCGCTAGAGCGAAAATAAAGAAAATTGAGGCAGCATTTCCAGAATATGATGTTGTTCCAATATCAGCAAAAAAAGGTAAAAATATGGAAGAATTTTATGAATATCTTTTTGGTCTTGTGAAATAAGAAAAAATAAGAAAAAATAAAATAAAGCTAAATAAAAAAGCGAAAAAAAGAAAAAAGAAAAATGGTTAAAAGAAAATCAAGAATAAAACCAAAAACAAAATTAAGAACAAGAAGAAAAAATGGAATAACAATCCAATTTATTCCTTATGCAGAGATAGCCTATATTAGTTCTTTTAAAAGAATTAAAATGCTAGTAAATCTTGCTGTAGAAAATAAGATTTTATTGATTCAAGGAAAACTAGCTCCTTCAGAAGAAGCTGATCTTATTGAAGAAACAATGAAATATATTGGAAAAAGAGGCAGTTCGAAATTTAAAGGCATCGAGCTGACAACATTCTCACCACAATCATCTCAAGCTTTATCTTTTTTTACTACCTTTAAAGAAAGAGTTGCAACTACAATGTTTGGTAATAGGGATGTAATTACTGTTATTGGGCCTGCCACCATTGTTAGAGAAATTAGAAAAGATCCAACAAAGATACAGCTCCTTTTAAGAAAATAAAAACTAAAAAAAATAAAAATAAAAACAAGAATGCCCCATCAATGTGTTAAATGCGGAAGAATTTATGATAGTGGCTCTCCCGCAATTCTAAAAGGCTGTGAATGTGGAAGTCATTATTTTTTCTTTTTTAAAGCTAAGGATATAGATATAAAAGAACAAACTGAAAAGCTAACTATGGATGAGAGGGAGGAGATTGCTAAAGATATTGAGGAGGTAGTTGGTCCTGAAATTGAAAAACCAGTTATCCTTGATCTTGAAAGCATTCGAATAGAAAAACCAGGAAAATTTGAAATTGATCTTGTTGGTTTATTTAAAAGAAAACCAATAATTTACAAAGTAGAGGAAGGCAAGTATATTATAGATCTTGCTTCAACTTTTCAGATTAGATCAAATAAAAAAGCAGATAAAGAAATAGAAAAATTAAAAGAAAAAGCTGAGAAAATTGAAGAGAAAGACATTGAAAATATATAATTTTAATTGATTTTTTTTTGATTGATTTTTAACTATTATTAACCCATATATCTTAATTTCTTTTCTTCTTTTATTGTTTTAGCTTGTTCTAATCTTGTAAGAAGACCTTTGAGTTTGGTTTCTACCTCTTTTGCTTTTTCTAGAAGGGGTTTAGGATCTATAGTAAGGCCTAGATATTTATTTAAAATTTCAATTAATTTTGATGCCCCTTTATTGTCTGGCAATCCAGCATGCGTTTCAACAAAAAAACATGAAAAAAGAGCATCTTTTACTTTCATTAACATTGCACCTGTAACTCCAATAATAATCCCTTCATTAAGGGGTTTAATTTTTATATTTAACAAAGCTTTTCTTTTTTCTTCTTTATTACTATAAAAGAAAACTTTTGCTTTTTGAACTTCTTCTTGTGAGGCAACACCTTCAAGACCAATAATTTCTTTTGCTTTTACTTGTTTAGCTAATTTTACAATGGCGTCGGCAAGTCTCCATTCCAAACCTTCAACAGGAGTAACTGCTTGAACAACCATTATATTAGTTTTTTTATCATAAAAAATTTCAAGAGGGTAAATAACCTCATTTTTATTTATTGCTGCTATTGGAAGAAGTTTATCACTTACAATCCTGCCTATTGGTTTGGCATCAAGATGTTTAATTAAATATTCTGTTGCTATGGTGGAAACAAAACCAAAACCAGGAAATCCTTCTATAATAATTGGTCTTTCTGGAATTTCTGATGTTGTAAATTCAATTTTAACCGCTCTATTAGAATTTTCTTCTTTCTTTTCTTCAATTTCTTCTATTTTTTGCATCTTTTACCTCTTTTTCTAAATAAAAAATAGCAGTTACCTTTATAAACTTTTTCAACTTTTTTGAGATAATATGTTTGAAGAAAAAATAAAAGAGGCAATAGCCAAAATTATCAAGCTGAAAAAGAAAGATATAGAAATTAAAAAACCATTTGGGACAGCTGAGAAATTTGGAGATTATTGTTTTGCTTGTTTTGGTATTGCAAAGAAAAAAAAGAAAAATCCAAAAAAATTTGCAGAAGAAGTTGTAAAGAAGCTGCAAAAATTAAAAATAAAAGAAATAGCAAAGATTAAAGCTGTTGGCGGTTATGTAAATTTCTTTTTGAATAAAGATTTTTTAACAAAAGAAATTATCAAACAAATCTTAAATGAAAAAGAAAAATATGGTTCTCTTAATTTAAAAGGTAAAGCCCTGATTGAACATACAAGTCTTAACCCTAATGCAAGCCCCCATGTTGGCAATATTAGAAATGCAATAATTGGAGATGTTCTATCTCGTTTATTAAAATTTCATGGTTACAAAACAGAAACGCATTTTTTAGTTAATGACGTGGGTAAACAAATGGCTTTACTTATTCTTGGTTCTAAAGGTGATGAAACTTTTGATAATTTACTCAATCTTTATATTGTAATGTCAAAAGAAATGCAAAGAAAACCAGAAATTGAAAAACAAGTATTTGAAATATTAGAAAAAATTGAGAAACTGGATAAAAAAACCATGTCCAAGTTAAAAAAGATTGTTAAAATAGCTGTTGAAGGTCAAAAAGAAATTTTATCTAAATTAGGAATTTTTTATGATGTATTTGATTTTGAATCTACATATATAAAAAAAGACAGTATACTTCTAAAACAATTTGAAAAAACTAAACGACTGAAAAAAGATATTGAAGGAAGGTGTGTTTTAGATCAAAGTAAGACGAAATATCAATTTGAAAAAAGCATGAAGTCACCAATGCTGGTTTTAACAAGAAGTAGCGGCGTGGGGCTTTATGTATTAAGAGATATTGCTTATACAAAAGATAAATTAAAGACAGCTCCTGTAAATATTGTTGTTTTAGGCGAGGAACAGAAACTTTATTTTAAACAACTTAGCGCATCTCTAGAACTTTTAGGTTATATCCCTCCGAGAGTTGTTCATTATTCTTTTATGTTGCTTAAAACAAAACAAGGAATTAAAAAAATGGCAAAAAGAAAAGGGGAAGTTATTTTGGTTAGTGAATTTATAAAACAAGCAATTAGAAAGGCAAAAGAAGAAATTAAAAAAAGAGATAGAGAAAAGGATATTAATATGAATATAGTTTCAGAAGCTATAGGAATCGGATCTGTTAAATATTCTATAGCCAAAGTTGAACAAAATAAAGGCATTATATTTGATTGGGAAGAAGCTCTTAATTTTGAAGGCAATAGTGCGCCTTATTTACAATATACTTATGTTAGGGCCTTAAACATTATTAAAAAATTAGGAAGAGCAAATATAGGAAAAGCAAAAGTAGAGGAAGCAAAAATAGGAGAGCAAATATATAAAAATGTAAGTCAAAAAGAATATAATTTAGTAAAAAAGCTTGGCGAGTTTCCAAAGGTTGTTTCAGAAACTCTTGATAAATTAGAAATACATCTTTTGTGTAATTATATTTATACTCTTGCTCAAACTTTTAATGATTTTTATGAATCATGCCCTGTTATTAAAGAAAAAGATACTGCAATTAAAACAAGAAAAATTATGATTGTTAAAACTAGCCTTATTATTTTAAAAATTGTTCTTGATTTATTGGGTTTGTCTGCTCTTGACGCAATGTAAGATTTTTATACCTTGTTTTTTATTTTCTTATATGGTTGAGATTTATATTGAATCTTATGGTTGTGCAGCAAACCAGAATGATGCTGAAATTATGAAGGGTTTGTTAGTCAAAAAAGGATTTTCTATAGTTGATAATGAAAAGTTTGCTGATATTGTTATTCTAAATACTTGTGTTGTTAAAGGCCCCACATTAAAGAAGATGGAAAACAGAATTAAACATTTTGCAAGAAAAAAATTAATTGTTTCTGGTTGCATGCCTGAGATTTTATCTGGTAGAATTAAAAAATTTGCCCCCAACGCAAGTTTTTTTAGCACCCACTACACTAAAGATGTTGTTAAAGTTGTTAAAAATGTTGTTAAAGGGAAGAAAATTGAATTGATTGGAAAGAAAAAGCAAGAAAAATTATGTTCTCATAAAATTCCTAATAATAAAATTATAGGAATAACCCAGTTAAGTCAAGGGTGTATTAATGATTGTTCTTATTGTCTTGTTCATCTTGTTAAAGGTTCTTTATTCTCATATTCTCAACAGAATATTTTGAAAGATATTAAACAAAATCTTCGTTTTGGGTGTAAAGAAATATGGTTAACAAGCCAGGATAATGCTTGTTATGGTGTTGATAGAGGAAAGAATGAGTTGCCTATTCTTATTAAAAAAATCTTAGCTTTGAAAGGAAGATTTTTTATTCGTTTAGGGATGATGAACCCTTCTTCACTTATTCCAATTGTCGATGATATAATTAGATGTTACAAAAATAAGAAAATGTTTAAATTTTTACATCTTCCTATCCAATCTGGTAGCGATAATGTTTTAAGGTTGATGAATAGAAAATATAAAACAAAAGATTTTGTTGCTATTATTAATAAATTTAGAAAAGAAATCCCTAATCTTATTCTTAGTACTGATATTATTGTTGGTTTTCCTAGTGAGACAAAAAAGGATTTTACTGAGACTATTAAATTTGTAAAACAAATTAGACCTGATATAATTAATATTAGTAAGTTTTGGCCAATGCCTTATACAAGAGCAGCTAAAATGAAACAAATTCCTTTGAATGAGATTAAGAAAAGAACAATAAAATTAATGAAATTACATCACAAAATTGCAATTGAGAAAAATAAAAAAATGATTGGTCAGAAAACAAGGGTTTTTATTGATGCTCGCAGTTTTAATGGCAGTTTTCTTGGTCGATTGAATAATTATAAACTTGTTGTTATTATGGGAAAAAATTTGTTAGGCAAGATTATTGATGTTAAAATTATTAGAGCAACAAGCCATTATCTTGTGGCTAAACTTTTAAAGAGTGAGAAAAAATAAGAAAAATCTATCTTCTTTACCCCTTTTTATTTGTTTTAAGCAGCCTCTTTTATCTAACTTTTATTTTGCTTAATGGTTTTAATGATGTCCAGCTTGATGAAAAAATCTGATCCATTGCATTTGCAAAGAAAGGACTATTGACCCAAATTCCTACATCGTAATTTGGATGTACTTCTTCATCATCAAGAATCATAAACACCATTTCCTTTCCATCTACTAATGCAAATCTTGCTTTAAATTTTCCATTTCTAATTTCTGCCACTTTACTAAGGTCTTTTGCTATTTTATGATTTTTTGATGTTATTGGTGCTGCAATTTTTATGCTAACACCTTTTTTCTTTGCTTTTTCCATTGCTGTTTTTAGAGATTCAAATTTTCTATTTAAACCATCAGCACTTGTAACAATTGTAATATTTTTGCTTGCGTTTCTGATCATCATATCAAGGTGGTTATATATGTTATGTCTTCCTCTTATTGCTCCACTTAAATCTGTAGGTTCAATGTATTTAATGCCATTAGTATGTAAACTACCAAGTTCTTTAAGAATATCACTTCCTTTTAATTCATCTAGACGTTTTGATTTTGTTTGTGCATGCCTTGCAGCATTTCTTTTAACTCTCTCAACCACTTCTACTGGTTTTAAGGATATAAATTTTATTGGTTTTCCAAGTTTCATCACTACAAATCCTTTTTTTTCTAAACTCTCTAGAATATCATATGTTCTGCTTCTAGGAACTTCACTTATATCGCTAAGTTCTCCTGCTGTACTTACTCCTCGAGAAAGCAATGCAGTCCATACACGCACTTCATAAAGATTCAATCCAAAAATCTTCCTAAGTCTGCTTAAAAACTCATCTTTTACAATCATTTTATTTACTCGAGTATAGTAAACCTATTGTTCTTAACATAAAGTAGTATTTAAAGTTTTCTGTGATTTGTCTTCCTATGTTTATTTTTTTAATTTTATTTGACACTAAATGCTATTTTTATTTTCTGTTTTTTAATTTCTTTTTCAAACTCATGCTCTTGTTTTTGTTTTATATTATTTTTTATTGTTAATTTTGAAGCATTAACTCTTTCTTTAATAAAGGACACATTTTTTTTAATATAATCTTGTATTTTTTTTTCACAACTTATGATAAGAGTAATTTTCTGCTCTTTAATTAAGCCTGCTTTTTTTCTAGCCCCCTGAATAAATCTGGCTGTTTCTCTTGCATATCCTTCTGCTTCTAATTCTGGGCTTATTTTTATATCTAATGTAACTTTCAGAATTTTTTTCTTACTTGCTTTCTTTTTTAAATTTATTTTTTTAACATTAACTTGTTTTTTAATAACCTCTTCTAATTTTGGATTTAATTTTTGATTTGTTTCTATATCTAATTTTGCAAGAGGCCATCTGATTCCAATTCCTACTTCGGATCTTTTTGCTAAAGTTTTTTCAATAATTTCTAAAGCTAATGAAAAATCTTGCTCAAGTTTTTTATCTATTAATTTTTTATTTGATTTTGGCCATTCACAAAGATGAATTGATTCTTTTTTAAGTTTGAATTCTTTTTTGAATTCTTGATAAATGGTTTCTGTTATAAATGGACAGACAGGAGAAAAAAGTTTTATACAATTTAATAATGTTTGATAAGTTGCATAAAGAATTGCCTGTTTTTCTTTTTTTGATCCAATAGAAGATTTTTCTCTTATAAGTTGTATATAAACTCTAGAAAGTTCAAGGAATAAAGATTCTATTTTTGTAATGACCTCATCAAGATGATAATTTTCAAATAATTTTGTTACTTCTTCAATTGTTGTATGACATCTTGAAAGAATATATTTTTCTTCAATATCTGGTTTTGGTTTTATTTTTTCTGGATTGCTTTTGATAAGATTGGCCAGTTCAAGGATATAGTTTTTAATATTCCAAAGGATGTTAATGTGTCTATGTTTTTGTTTTACTAATTCCCAACTAAAGCTTATATTTTCTCCGGCAGTGATTTCAGAAATATAATATCTAAAAACATCAACACCATATTTATCAATGACTTCATAAGGGGATATGATATTTCCAAGACTTTTGGACATTTTTTTACCTTTCCAATCGAGTATCATACCATGCATGTAAACAGTTTTATAAATTGGTTTTTTAAGAGCGATTGTGCCACATATTGATAACATTGAAAACCATAATTTGATTTGTTCTGTTGCTTCAAGAATAAAATCTGCTGGGAAAAATTTGTTAAAGAAATTTTTCTTTTTAGGATAATATAAACAATTCCAAGATGTTGTTCCTGAGTCAAGCCACACATCTAAAACATCAGGAATTCTTTTTGCATTAGCCCCACATTTATTACATTTTATTTTAATATCATCAACCCAGGGTTTATGTAGATTTTCTGGAATTTTTGTTGTAGCTTTTTGTTGTAATTCTTTTTTTGAACCGATGACAATAACTTTGCCACAATTATTACATTCCCATATAGGAACAGGTGTGCCCCAGAATCTTTGTCTTGTAATACTATTATCTCTTAAGACTTTAATCCAAGAATCAAAGGCTTCTTTTCCCCATTTTGGAATCCATTCTACTTTTTCATTTATTTTTAACATTTTTGGAATAAGATCTTCTATTTTGAGAAACCACTGTTCTGTTGCTCTGAAAATAACAGGATTATTACATCTCCAACAAAAAGGATATTCGTGTTTTATTTCAATTATTTTAAGTAATGCATTATTTTTTTCTAAAATTTCATTTATTTTTGAATCGTCTTTTTTAGCAATAAGATTTGTGAAAATTCCTAAATCTTTGAATGTTCCTTTTTCATCAAGTGTATTAAATGGTGGAATATTATATTCATGACCAACTTCAAAATCTTCAGGACCACAACCAGGAGCGCAATGAACAAGTCCACTTCCTGTTTCTGTTGTTACATATCGTTCAGATAAGATTATCGTATGAACTTTTTTGTGTTTCTTTTTAAGTTTGTTATATTGTTCTTTTAGTTCTTTATAAAATGGAGATTCATATTCTAAACCAAGAAGTTTTTTTCCTTTGAATGTTTCTATAATCTTGTATTTTTTTTCAAGGACATCTTCTATTACATTTTTTACAAGCTCTTTTGCAAGAATCCAAATCTCGTTATCTACTTTTGCCTTAACATAATCAATTTTTGGATTAACCATAACTGCAAGATTAAATGGAATTGTCCAAGGGGTTGTAGTCCAGATTATTAAATATTCTTTTTTATCATCCTTTTTTTTATTTTTTAATTTAAATTTAAGAAAGATGCTTTTTTCTTTGATATCTTTATATTCTAATTCGTGTTTTGCAAGTGCTGTCTCACATGATGCACACCAATGCATAATTTTTTTTCCTTTATAAAGTCTTTTTTGTTTATGTGCTTGTTTAATTAACCACCATTCATTTTCCATAAAATTATTTGTGTTTGGCATATATGCATTTTTATAGTCCATCCAGATGCCAAGTCTCAATAAATCCTCACTCATAATTTTAGCATATTTATTACTGGTTTCCATACAATGTTTAATAAATTTATCCATGCCAAATTGCATAATAGATTCTTTGTCTAAAAGTTGTAGTTTCTTTTGCACTAAATTAGCTGTAGGTAAGCCGTGCGTATCATAACCAGCCCTATCCCAAACATTAAAACCTTTCATGTGTTTGAATCTTAATGTCATGTCTTTTAGAGTATTATTCCAAGCTTGGCCGATATGGATTCTTCCAGAAGTATATGGGGGGCCTTGAAGAAAATAGAATGGCTTTCCTTTTTTATTCTTTTGTTTGAGCTTCTCGTAAATAGTTCTGTCCTTCCAAAATTTTAGAACACTTAATTCATTAGTTTTAAAGTTATACATTTTATATTTTTAGGTATATCTCTTTTAAAAATTAAACCTAACTGTTCTTTTAAATTTTTTTATTAATAGAATTTTGATATCTAATTAAATAAAAGAAAATAAATGATTATATGGATTACATCAATTCTTCTTCGTTTTCACTATCCAATTCATTAAATTCTTCTTGTTCATCGCCTATTTCTTTACCAAAAGTATCTTTTTCATCTGAAAATTCATCCCAACTTTCTTCGTTTTCTTTAGGTTGTTCAGATTCTTCTTTGATTTCTTTTTCAACTTTTGATTTAATTATTTTTTTCTTTGGCATTTTAAATCATCAATTTAACTTAAATTAATTTAATTTGGAATGAGAATAGATATTTATAAACCTTACTATAGGGAAAAAATATAAAAATATAAAAAAGAAAAAATATAAAAAAAGAAAATTAAAATTTTATCCTAACCTTTTATTTTTAGCACATTAAAGATTTCTTCTGGTGTTAATAAAGAAATTGCGGTTTTGTCACCAATAATTTCTATCTTGATGATTTTTTCTGGATTCTTGAGGTCAACCTCTTGTTTGTCTATAACATCTGTTAGCTTAATTATTAGATCCTTTGGATATTCCTGGGTTACTTCTCTTTTTGCCAAATCCATTTTCCACTTTTCTTCTGCTTTAATTCCTTGTTGTATTTTTTTTATACAATCTTGAATTTCTTTTACTCCAGATTTACACCATTCATCAACAGGCCACCAATAAAAAGTATATTTAAATTTTTCTTTATCAATATTTTTTAAAGCCTTGATAATCTCTTTAGGTTTGTCTGCATTAATTTCTGCCAAACCTTCTTCTGTCCTCATTATTTTTACTTTTTTACCTGTTTCTTTTGCAATAAAATTTATTTCTGCTTTTGCTGATTCTTTATGCACAGGATCAAATGTAACTAACAAATTAGTATCTGCCATTTATTTTTATACCTCCTTAATGAAAAATATAGAAGATAATATAAATAACTTTCTATATTTCTAAGAGAATTCGTTGTCACTTAAAAGTAGATAGTTAACGAAAGGTTTATAAATATAAAAGATTTATAAGAAATGAGAACAAAATGGCAAAGGGTCTAAAAGAAAATTTAAAGAACTATTATGAGAAAAGTAAAGAAATTCTGAAGAAACCTATTAAAATTAGTAAAGCGCAAATTAATGCTGGTTTGGGTTTTCTTGCTTTTATGACTGGTTTTATACCTTCAACAGCTAAATTAAATGCTAATGAAGTAACATGGACTCCCGCTAATCCTATAACAGGAGAGAGGTTGCCTGTATTTAATCCTGAAACTGAATATGGACCTGGACTTGATGTTAATGGAATTCTTCATGTAAGTGATAAAATAATGGATGCAGAATCAACTGTTTGGGGCAGTATGTATAATACTATAAAACATTGGAGTGATGATAATAAATATAATTTAACTAAGAAACAAATAAATTCTAAAGTGGCTGAAATAATAAATAATAATCAAATCAAAACAATTTATAAATTAATAGATGGAAAAAAAGTTCTAACTACTGTGGATGATGTAAAGTCGTGTTGCACTTATATTCAATACTGGGGCGATATGACTGATGTAATAAAATTTGTTAATAATGGAGATATGACTGGTGTAATAAATATTGTTAATGGTGAAGAGCCAAGCAAGGGAAATAGTAAAAAATCTATCCAAGGATTAGAAAAAGCCCTATTTAGAATAGATACAGAATATGATGCTTTGCATAATTTTTATTTTGCAGAAAAATTTGACAAGAAAAAACAAGGAGATGCAGATAGTTTAGTTTCAACCACTACAAATAATTTAGGTTTTTCTTATTTAGCCCATAATAATACGGGAGATCCAAGAATAAGATTTTATGGAGACTTAAATCTAACTGAAATTAAAGGTGCTGAAAATCAAAATAAACTTACTACTTTAGTTACACTTGGTAGCTGGATATTTAATGAAGATAATGGTGGAAACATGGGAGCAAGGATATCTGAAAATGAAACCAGAATTTATGCTGGAGGAAAAGTTGGTTTTGGTTCAGGTGAAAACAGTGATAAAACAGGAATCATTGCTGGGGAAATTAATGGAAGTATAGGTACAAATTTGGATTTAGATCAAATTTTAGGATCTATTGGAGGCAAAGTTTATTGGCAACCAACAAATGGAATTGAAGTTTTTTCACAATATAAAAGAGATATTCCTTATGATCCTTATTCATTAAAACCAATTAATAAATTAAGTATTCTTGGAAAATTTGGAAAAAAATTGAAATTATTATTTGGTTTGGGTGTGGAATATAATCCCTTATTGCCTGGAGATAAAACTTGGAAAAATGTTACTTATGGACAAACAGCAACCAATACAGATATAACTTATTTTGTTGGAGGAAGTTTTCCTGTAGGTGATGATATTGTTGAGGCGGGAGTAGAATTTAAAGAGGGTTCTAAAGAACCTTGGGATGTCCCTAAAAATGGTTCAGTAAATGTGCAACTTAAATATTTTGTTGGCAGTAAAAAATAAAAAGATATTTAAAACCAAAAAATAATTCTAATAATTCTAGAAAAAATTAATTTTATTTATTATTAATATTGTTAGTATTATTTTATTTTGTTTATTTTGAAGCAGCTCGTCTTTGTTTTCTCTTACGCTTTTCTCTTTTCATTCGCTTTCGTTGCCACTTCCATCTCATTTGTTTTTTCTTTTTCCATCTTCTTGAGCCTCGTTTCATTTTTTCTTTTTGTTTTTATTTCTTGACAGCTTTTTTTAATTCTTTAACAAGATCTGCATTTATTTTTTGTATCTTGCTTATTGTATCAAGAAGCACTTTTTTTGAATCTTTTCCAGAAGTTTTTAAAACGAGAATAGGATTTTTAGTTGGATGTTTTCTTTTCCATGCAGCCAATTCTGTTGCTTTGTCTTTCCATAACATGCTTCTAAGAAGTTCAGCTATTGTAAGATTATCTACTTCAACTTCAAGCTCATTTTTTGAATATTTTATTATTTTTATTTGCATCTTAATAAAATCTCGAGAAAGCTCTATTTAAATTTTTTCCTCTGGCTTTTCTTCAGGTTTTTGTTCTTCTACTGGATTTTCTTCAGTTTTTGGTTCTTCTGGGGTTATTTCAGGTTTTTCTTGTATTTCTTGCTTTTTAAGTTGTTCATTTTGTTCTGATTGCGTTGATTGTTTAGCTTGTTCTGATTGTGGTTGTTGGAGTTCTGATTGTGATGGTTTTAATTCTGGTCTTTTTCTTTTTATTATTCTTCTAAATAAGTCACTAACTTTTGTGTTTTTGGTGGCTTCAATATTAAAGTTAATTTCTTTTTCTTCTATTTCTATTGGTTCTGTTTCTTTTGGTTTTATTTCTTTTATTGTGTTTTCTATTGGCCTTTTTCGTATTTCTTTTTGCATTTGAACATATTTTTTAAAACGATCTCTATCAAATATTTTAGATTTTTCATTTTCTTCTAACTCTTTTTTTAATTTTATTTGCTCTTCTTTTTCTTTGTGCTCTTTTTCTTCTTGTAATTTTTTTCTTTTTTCTTTCATTTCCTCATATCTTTGTCGCAAATCTTCAAGTTTTATCTCTGCAACCGGTTTTTTAATTGGTTTTGGTTTAATTCCAGACATTTGTTCTAAAATTTCATGCACAGAACGTCTTGGGACCTCTTCTATTTTAACATTCTGAGGTTTTTTAATTATAATTGCATTAGTTGAATTAATACACCTATTACATACCCTCTTCATTCTACCATCAATAATAGCATTAATGAGAACACCTTTATTACCACATTCTTCGCATTCTTCTTCTTCTTTAATTTTTGCAGATTTAATTGACTCAAACATCTTAAGGACAAGGTTTTTAACTTTTAATATTTTATGTTTTTTATAAACATATATTAGAATGTTATCATGTTATCCATAATAATTCCAACAAAGAATGAAGCTTTAAATATTGAAAAACTTTTTAGAAGGCTTAAAAGAATCAGAAAAATTAAAAATTCTGAGATAATCCTTGTTGATAGTAATAGTAAAGATGGCACAGATATTATAGCAAAAAAACTTGGAAAAAAATACAAATTAAATATTAGGGTTTTTAATACTGGAGAACTTGATTTAAGTAATTCTGTTATTGTTGGTTTTAAAAAAGCCAAAGGGGATTTTATTTGTGTGATGGATGCTGATTTACAACACCCCCCAGAAATGATTGCATTAATGTTGAAAAAGATGAAGAAAGAGAATAAAGATATTATTATTGTTTCTCGTTTTGTTAAAGGATCTAAAGTTGGTTTTAGTTTATGGCGTAAATTTGTTTCAAAAGTTTTTATTTTTTTATCTCATATTTGTGTTCCAAAAACACAGAACATTAGAGATACTTCAACAGGATTTTTTATTTTTAGAAAGAAAATTTTAAAAAAGGCAAGATTGAAACCAGATGGATTTAAGATTTTATTAGAAATTCTTGCCAAAGCCCATTATGATTATGATAAGATTATTGAAGTTCCTTTTTCCTTTGGAGAGAGAGAAAAAGAAAAAAGCAAATTTAATTTTAAGCAGACTTATGTTGCATTTAAACATCTTCTAAAACTTTTTAGACATCAAAAAGAACATAAAAGATTTTTGAAATTTTGTATTATTGGAGTAAGTGGATTTATTCTTAATGAAGGGTTGCTTTGGACTTTGACTGAATTTGCTGGTTTATTTTATCTTATTTCTAGTATTATTGCAATCGAGGCATCAATATTATCAAATTTTATCCTTAATGATGTATGGACTTTTAGAAGAGAAAGAAAAGGCCGGCTTTTAAAAAGACTGTTCAAATTTAATATAGCCAGAATTTTTGCTTTGTTAGTTAATCTGGGCATACTATGGATTCTTACAGCTTTAGGCTTGCATTATCTTGTATCTAATATTTTTGGTATTGCTATAGCAACAATATTTACATATTTAAGCAGTTTATGGTGGGTTTGGAAATGAAATCAAAAAAAGAAAAAAAGAATAAAAAAAAGAAAAAGAAAAATAAGAAAAAGACAGAATTTATTGCCATAGGAATTTTTCTTTTAGTTCTTTTGGCATTATTTTTATTTTTAAATTGGTTAAGTCCTATGCTTTTATGGGATGAGAATGTTTATCTAGGAAATGCTAGAAGCCATCTTGGTATTAGTAACTTTACAGAAGATTTTAGGTTTCCTCTTCTTGAGTATATTATATCTTTTTCTTGGCTTTTTGGTGAAAGTATTTTTATTGCCCGTTTTGTTATTATTCTTTTCAGCTTGGCTTCTGCATTCTTTATTTATTTGATAAGCAAGAGATTTTTTTCAAAACAACTATCTTTTTTACTTTCTATATTATTTGTTCTATGCCCGCTTTTTTTATTTTGGGGTTTTCGTGTTTATGCTGATATTCCTGCAGTGTTTTTTATAATTTTATCGTTTTATTTTTTATTGAAGTCTGATGAAAGTAAGAGAAAAAATATTTTTATTGCCCTTGCTGGTTTTATAGCTGCCCTTGCTTTTTTAGCACGTTTTCCCCTTGCTTTATTTGCTTTTTCTGTTGGTGTATGTTTTGTTTTTAAAAAAAGATGGAAAGATTTAGGAATTTTTGTCTTGTTTTTTTTAATTCCTCTTATTCCATGGCTAGTTTATAATTGGCTGATATATAAAAATCCAATTTGGGATTTTTATGAACAATTTTCTGTTCTTAAAGAATGGACCACCTTACAACCAATAATAAATCAAATATATAATTTATTTGCTGCTGTTGGTTTTATGATTCCTTTCTTGTTTATTTTAGGATTGTATTCTCTTATTTACTTGATAATTAAAAATAAGAATAAAAAAGGATGGTATTTTTTAATTGTTTTTTATTCCATTGTATCTTTTGTTTATTATTTATTTTTTGTAAGATTGAAGTTGGCTCGTTATTATCTTTCTTTTTTACCTTTTATTTATATTGTTGCTTTTCATGGCTTGCTTTGGATTAAAAATTATAAAGATAAGATAATGAAAATAATTTTTATTTTGGTTGTTCTAGCTCTCTTGGTGAATAGTTTTGTTATTATTAGTAATTCAATACAAGATTCTTATAAAAAAATTGATTGTCAAAAGAATAATGCTATTATGAAATCAATTGATTGTCTAAAAGAACAAGGAGTCTCTTCTGATTCTGTTATTCTAAGCAATATATGGCCTTGGTATGGTTATCATTTAAATTCTAAAGTTGCTTCTTTGTGGACTGAGGATATTGATTATCTAGTGGATTTTTATGAACCTGATTATATTATTTATAATGAAATTGGTGGAACTTATTTTAACAAAACAATATTAGATAATCATAATAATCTCGTTTTTGAGAAACAAATTGTTGATGATTGTAGCAATATTATTTCAGTTTATTTTGTTTATTCTTCGCAAAAATCATGAACTAAGTATTTGCAGATTTCTTTACTTAATTCTTGTTTATTCATTAAACCTTCATGTAATTCATCTTCAATAACTAAACTTGGTAATTCTTCAACATTATAGGTTTCTTTTAAAATTCCAATCATTGGTTCATCAATAAGATCTGCATCAAGAGAAAAAATTAGAATGCTTTGTCCAAATTTGTTTTTTAGGTAGTCTAGAATAGTTCCTTGAGCCCCACAATTGTTACATGCTTCATTTGAATAAAAATATAATATAGCGGCTTGGTTAGGTTCGCATATTCTTTTAACTTCTTGATACATTAACCAATAATTTATCTGGGCTTGAATATATTCTCTCTTATAGTTATAGAAAACTGTTTTATCAGACTCTCTCATGTATTTTTCTACTTTTTGCTGAGCTTCTGCAACTGATTCAAGATTTTGTTCAAGAAAATAATTTAATGCTTCACAATTTGCAGTTCGATTTTGACTTATTAATGATGAAAGAAATAAAGATTGGAGTTGAAGGCTTTGGAAATTTAGTCTATGTACATAAACTTCATTTTCTAAGTAATCTATCCTCTCTTTAGATAGATAAGACCCAAACAGAGTTCCTGCAGCAAAAATCAAAAGAACAAAAATTAAGGCAATAGCATATCTTCTTTTTTTAAGTCTTATTCTTTTTTCTGTTCTTTTTTTTACCATTTTTGTATTCTTCCTGTTACAAAATCAAAGATTATTCCTATCCATATTATTGAAAGTATAAATGGATATAATATGAAATATAATAATATGGATTTGGCATTCTTTATTAAGTTTTCTTTAGTATAATGGTGTGCCAATCCAAGAAAGACAAGTGCAAAACTGAAAATTGTTGTTCCATAAAATACGGGAATTAGATTAAGGTCTCTGAAAGCAAAATTCTGTACAAAACTTTTGATTAAAGGAATTATATCAAAATTTATATAACTAAGATTATGGATATTTATCATTAATGGTTTTATAATATATATGCCAAAGATTATTATAAAAATAGCTATTGATAGGGTGGCCGAAATAATAATCATTGGAAATTGAAAAAAACCCAAATCACCATACTTATGATTAAACATCATTCCCCTATATTTTCTGCTTAATAGATTTATTAGAGAGCCTTTATACCACCTATTTCTTTGTTTATAAAATTGAACGAGAGTTGCAGGAGCTTTAGTGAGGGCATAAGTTCCTAGGAGCTGGATTATTTTATAATGATGTTTCTGGAGCCTGAAAGCCATCTCAAGATCTTCTACTAGATTATTTTCATCAAATCCTCCAAGTTTTTTAATTATGTTTTTTCGATAAACTGAGAAAGGCCCCGGAGTAACGTGAACGCAATTTAAAAGATACATTAATTTTTTATAGAAAAAATTTATAAGATATTCGCAATGTTGAATTTTTTGCATGATTGTTTTTTTGTGTTGAATTTTAATTAGAGGAAGAACCGCCGTAACCTCTATATCATCAAAATAAGGAATTATTTTTTTAAGTGCATTTGGATTGATTATAGAATCTGCATCTAAACTAATGAAAAATTTACCAGTGGCTATTTTAAGTCCTGTATTCATGGCTGCTCCTTTTCCTTGGTTTTTTTTGTGTTGAATTAATTTAATAATTCTATTAGGATATTTTTTGATTAATTCCCTAACTTTTTCACTTGTCCTATCTGTTGAGCCATCATCAACAATTATAATCTCTATTTTATTCCTTGGATAATCTAATTTTAAAAGAGATTTTATAGTTTCAATAATGGTTTTTTCTTCATTCCATGCAGGGATACATATTGAAACTTTCTCAATTTTTCCTTTTTTGATGTTTAAACTAGATTTTTCTTTTACAATCCCTTTTTCAGCAAGAACTAAAAGCCAGAAAGTGATAAAAAAAAGAGAAACAAAATAAATTATAACTATTAATGCTTTAATCATTTTTAATAATTTTAATTACTCATTATTTTTAAATTAATCCCTAGAGCCATTTGGGCCACCATTTTTTATTTCTTACAAACTTAAGTAAAAGTATTAGCATGATTATTACAATTGCACCCAAAATAATACTAATAATTAAGGATAATAGAGTGACTGTTTCAAGACCCAAAATTCTTGCAACTAAACCCATCCAAGATTCATCATATAAATGAAACATTGATTTTGGAATTGGACCGTGCATTATATAAAAAAATAAATCTTCAAGTCCAGCTGCAAGTAAAATATACCAACTAAGAAAGATTAGACCTCCATTTAAGATTTTTTTTGTAAGGAATATATAAAAAATTGATGCAACGATAGCAAGAGCAAAAGAAAAAATCCAAAAAGATAGAGGATAAGCAAAATAATCACAAAAAGCTACAAGTAATAACAAAAAAATAGAAATTGCTATTGCAACAGACAATTTTAAATTTTTAGTGAATTTCATTTTTTAGTAATTTTCATTTTGATTGATTTAATTATTAATTAATGTTAACCTAATAAAGCTCTTGCCGCATTTACAATTAAGAATGTAAAAATAAGAAGGATAGTTGAATGCTTAATTCCATATTTTATTGAGCCTTGACTTAGTTTTCCTATAACAAGACCTGCGAATAGGGCTTGGACAAGGAGAAGAATAAAAAAAGATCTTTCAATTATTTCTGTTGAAACTCCACCCCCTCCAAAGGTGATTCCAAGGCCTGTTGTTTGAATTTCTGTTCCTGTTAAGGCCCCGGCTATAAGTGGCATGAATTTAATTTCAACAAAAAGCATAATAACAACAAAAATGAGAAATATTATGTATCCTTGAATAACCATGCTGAATACTCTTGCCTGTCTTTCTTTTTTTAGATCTTCAATCTCATTTACACTTTTAACAATTGCATCAAGTACAGAACCTATCTCCCCTCCAGAAGTTTCTGCTTCTATTATAAGTTCAACAGATCTGGAAATAACTTTGTTTTTTATGTCAGATGCGAAAGTTTTTAGAGCTTGTTTAACAGGAATTGCAATTTTAATCTGATTAGCCAGTTTTTTTACATGGGGGGTTAGACTAGCATAATTTTTTGTCGCAATATTAATAATACTTTTGGAGATTGGTGTTCCTGCCCTGACACTCTCAACAAGATTTCTGGCAAATTCGAGAAACATTTCTTCTTTTTCTTTCTCTCTTCCTGATTCTGCAATAAGAGAAATAATAAAAGGCAAGACCATAATAATTATAGAAATTCCTAACATAAAATAAAAAAGTTTTCTTAGGAAAAAAGCACTGAACATAATTATTAAAATTCCTGTTATGATTGAGATTATTTTTATTTTTTTCATTTTTTAAATTTTCATTTTTTTAAATATTTGGTTGGGTTAGTTGTAAAAATATTAGGAAAGCAACATTTAGAACTGCTATAACTATAATTCCAAGGTTGGCTAGAGTTGAGGCGGGCATCCCCATAAATGTTGAACCTATGATGGATATTATAGCTAATAAAAGCATAAAAATTAATGGTGCCGCTATAAGTAAGGCTGTATAGATATCAGAATACATCCCTATAATAGATGCGTATCTTTCATGTTTTAATTTATAATCTAAAAGAATTCCTTTTGCTCTTTCATTTAGATATGTTGCTAAATTTCCCCCTGTTGTTATTGTTGTAGCCATTCCGTTGATTAATTCTGCAAAACTTTTACTTGGTGTCTGTTTTGCTACATTTTTTAAAGAGGTTGTAAGATTATAACCATAAACATTGATTTGATTTACTATTTTTCTGCATTCCATGCTTATTGCTATATATTCTTTTGATAGGGTCATTATAGAAAAGATTCTTGATGGTTCAACTTTACTTGAGGCGATTGCTGCCATGTGTGATGTTGCGAAAGGTAGTTCTGAATCAATTTTTTTTCTGTTTGATGATGCAGTGTTTGCTGGCCAACTCAATGCAAGAAAGAAAATTATTATAGTAAGAATCAAGGCTATTCCTAAATTTCTTATTCCTGTAATAAATGACGATGTAAAGAATAATGCAAGAATAAAGGAGACAATAAAAGTTAGCAAGGTTAGAAAAAGAGTTATTGAAATATATGTTTTTAGAGTATAAGACATGCTGGCCTTTCTTAAGTCTTTTTGAACCCCCTTAAAAAAAGCAGTCTTAGAAAGATTTGAGGATACTTTATAAAATAATTTGTTTGAAAAAGATGCCAAAGTGGAATGTGTTGAAATTTCCTGAGTTTTTGGAATTTTTTTATTTAGTATTTTTTTTCTAATTTTTCTAATATATTTTTTTTCTATTCCCAAATCCTTAAGAAATTTCTGCTTTTTTTCTTGACTAATATAAACCGGGCCTGTTAAGGTTGTTATTCTTTCATATTTTTTCCTTTTTCCTTTTGATTTTCTTTTTTTCTTTTTTTCTTCTGGAAAAGTTTCAACATTTATACTAAGTAAGAGAAGTTCTATAGGTTCATTAATTACTTTTAGTTGTTCAATTAAAGCTTCTGCTGATTTTTTAATCATAGATTTTTCTTCAGCTTTCGTAACATTAAAAGAAAGGGTTAATTTAATTAATTCTGTAACTATTTTTTCTGATCTATCTATGTTCGATTTAATTGATTCTAAAGATTCTTCTGTTATTGAAACCATTTTAATTTTAACTTTAATATTGGTCTAAATTTTTTTTAGTGGCTTTATTTAATTTTATAAGGGAATTTTTAATCTCCTCAACTTTTTTTTCATCTCCAATTTTAAGAGCTTGTTCAAGTGCAATAAGAGATTCTTTTGAAGATATTATTAAATGCATTAGAAAAGCTATTTTATCTTGTGATATCATTTTTATTTTTAATCTTGTCTTTTTTTATTTTTATCTTCTTAGGTATCTTGCAATGACTTTTTTTGGATTTTTGTAATATTCATTGATTATTTTTTGAACTGTTGCAAAATCATAAATTTTCTTTTTGTAAAGAGTAAAGAGCAGTTTTGTTCTTATATGGAATTCTTTAAGTAAGTCTTTTTTTGAAATACCATATCTTTTACAAATTTTTTCAAAAACTTTACTTTCTGTTTTAAAATAAAATGAATCTTCAGAAGGATTCCATTTGAAAGGAATATTTGTTAGAGCAATTCCTTCTGCTGTTACATCAACTATTTCAGTAACTTGTCTTAAACGTCGTGTTTCTTCTTTGTTGACAATAGCATGGGTCATAATAACAACAGCATCAAGAGTATTGACAAGTGTAGGGTTTAGGTTTATTGGTGGCGTTTCTAGACGTCTGATTATGGTTTCTACAGAATCTGCATGCATTGTACTTAATGAAGGATGACCTGCTGCCATTGCTTGGAATAAAACAAAAGCTTCCTTACCTCTAACTTCACCAACAATAACATAATCTGGATTTTGTCTGAAAGATTCTTTAAGAAGAGTAAACATATCTATTTCGCCTGCTCCTACAAGCCCTGCTCTGGCAACACTTGGAAGCCAATTTTCTCTTGGTAGATTTATTTCTCTAGTATCTTCTACTGAAACAACACGAGCTTCTGGAGGGATAAAAAAAGCTAGCGCATTAAGCATAGATGTTTTTCCACTTCCGGTTCCTCCGGTAATAAGAACATTTGATTTATATTCCATAAGAATCCAGAAATAAGCCAGCATTTCTGGGCTAAGAGTATTCATTGAAATAAGTTGTATTGGAGTCCATGGAACTTTTGTAAATTTTCTTATTGTAAAAGTTGGCCCTTTACTTGTAATTTCTGTTGCATATGTCGCATTGACTCTAGAACCATCTGGAAGTGTTCCATCTAAAAGAGGGGTAGCATAACTAACATAACGGCCACATCTTTGAGCAAGTTTTTCAACAAAATTTGCGAGTTTTGGAATTTCCTTGTATTTTAAATTTGTTCTCATATTTCTATAAATTCTATGAACAATATAGACGGGGGTTTTAGCGCCATTACATTCTATATCTTCAATAAAAAAATCTCTTAAAAGCGGTTCAATTTCATTCATTCCAATAAAATCTCTATAAAGATAATAAAAAATTCTTAAATAACTTTCTTTATTTATAGTTCTGCCAAGCTCATTTAATATTAGTTTGGCCATTTTGTCAATATAGGTTAATAAGGCTTCTTGACTTTTTTCAACTGCTGCTCCTAGATTTATTAGTTCTAACATTCCAGATTCAATATCTTCAAGAGTTTTTTGTTCAAAGCTGTTTAATATAGGTTCTTCGATTTCATAAACAACTTCAGAAATTTTTTCATTCCAATAGATGTGGGCTGTTACATAAGGGGCAACTAAAACATATCTGATATTTATTTTTGTCTTATCTTCAATTCTTCTTAGTGGAGGAATTTCTGGATTAAGATTAATAATAGGGTGTTTTGGTTTTGATGCTTCTGGAATTTTAGGAACAGGCAATTCTGGCATTTTTGCTTTTCTTTCTACCTCTTTTAATATTTCTATTATATAAAAATAGAAGAATTGTTATTTAAATTTTTACTTTTTACTTTGTTTTATTATTTTTTGGTCTTCTTCTTTTTTCTTATCCAACCGAGTTTTTTCTTATTTCTTCCTAATTTGAAAGCCACTCTACATTTTCTACTACAAAAATGAAAAATTCTGCCTTCTATTGTTACAAAAGTAATTCCTCTGCCTGGTCCAATATCTTTTGAACAGAATGAACATTTTGCCATTTTATTAGGTATAAGCTCCTTTCATTACTTTTGATCTTATTCTTCTTGCCTCAATTTGAGTTTCTCTAAGCATAAGAATATCTTTTAATCTGACAGGACCTTTAACATTTCTTCTTATGAGTTTTCCTTTATCATTACCTTGCATTATTCTGGCTTTAACTTGTGTTAGCTCGCCTCTAAAGCCAGTTCTTCCAGATATTTCTAGGACTACGGCAGGAACAGCTCCACCAACTATTTTATCTATTCCTCTCTTACCTTTTCCTTTAACATCTCTTGTTTCTTGTTTTCTCATCATATTTTTGATGTTCTTGTTTTATTATTTGTTTAATTTATTTTATTTTTGTTCAGTGGATTTAGCTTGTTCAACTTCTTCTGGAGCTTTTTCAGGTTCAGATTTTGGTTTTTCTTCTTTCTTTTCTTTTTCTTCTGTTTTTTCTACTGATACTTGCTTTACTTTTGCTGCAGTTTTGGCTGTTGATTTTCCTAATGTTAATAATTGTGATGCTGATTTTCCAGCTTCTATAATGGCTACAGAAGCTGTTGATACATTAATTCCTACAGCTATTCCTAATTTCTTTTTAGAATCAACTATTGTATAAGGAATTCCTTTTTCATCACATAACAAAGGAAGATGCTGTATAACCTCTTTAGGCTCAACATCATCAGCTATAACAACAAATTTTGCAGTACCTCTCTCTATAGCTTTAGTAACTTCGTTTGTTCCTTTCTCAACTTTTCCAGATTTTCTTGCTATTTCCACGACTTCATAAGCAGAAACCATTTTAACCTCCCTCATTAGCAATTTATTTATTTGCTTTAGTCATATGGTTAAAAAATAGTATTCATCTAGATTTAAAAATGTTTCGAGAACTAATTAATTTAATTTTGGATTTATTATTCTTACTAAAATTTTTCTTTTTTTCATCTTTTGTAAAACTTTTTCGCGTTGTTCTAACATTCTTTTTACCTCATTTTTATGTTGATTCCAATCATATTTTTTAACGGCTTCAACAGCAATTCTAGGTATAAGAGCTCCATTTATATGGGTTGTTTGTAAAAAATATAAAGGCCCTTTTTTAGTTTTTTCAAGATTTTTAAATTGATCAGCCATATAATAATAAATGCCTGCATTTATATTAAATACAAAATTATCTAATATTTTAGCATTTATGACATGGGTGGAAGCAGACATAGGTGGATAACAATTAATTTCAACATTATTTATATTTTCAATTTTATCTAAATTAGGAATGTCTATTATTTCTTTAAATTGTTTTTGATTTAAATAATCAATATTTATACAATTAATACATTCAATAACTTCTTTTTTTGTTGAACCAATGATTTTTGTAGCTAAGTTTTTTACTGCAACTGGATTATATTTAAAATATGCCATTTTATCTGTTATTACTATATAATGGGAATATATAAATCTTTTTATTAATTAAATAATAAAAAAAAGAAAAAAAGAAAAAAGTTTAAAAAAAATAAATTAAAATTTGTTTTTTTCTTTGTTGTTTTGTTTAGCCTTTAGGGTTCTCGTGATTAGTAGTAACTTTCAACAGTTTCAGGTCTTTCTTCTTCACTAGCTGATCTTTGTTTTGCAAGCATTATAGCAAGTAAAACAATGACTGCAATAGCAAGAACAATACCTATAACCATTAAAATCACTTTCCAATCTGCTGAAATTCCTGCTTCTTCAATATTTGCAGTAAAATTGAACTGCTTAGCGTCATTACCGTAGTTAACACGAACTGTAAATGGATATTTGCCAGCTTCTGTATCTTCGTTAACATCTAAGTTCAAGTTGATTATCTTACTTTCTCCACTACCTAGACTGAAAGATGCGGGATTGATTTTGACTGTTGACCAGCCATCAGCTCCTAAAACTTCAACTACAAATGTTTCATAACTTTCACCAAGATTTGTCACAAATATACTAAATTGTGCGGTTTCACCTTGATTTACGAAAGCTTCTGTAATTTGTGGAAGAACTTCAATCTCTCTTTCTACTTTGTGTTCAAGTACGATAGTCCTTGTTTCCCTAGTATTAACTTTTGAATTGTAAGCTTCTATAACCATTTCATAGGTTCCTTCCTTATCAGGTAAAGGAAATGCCATGGTTATTTTTTCTGTATCTTGATATTTGTTGTCGTGTGTTCCTAAATCTCCAAGATAAACTACTCTTTCCATACAAAGGTCAGGAATACTTACCTTAACATAGATATCTTCTAACACATGATTTCCTCTATTCTTTATAACAATATCTGAATAAAGAGTTGTACCTGTTTGAAATGTAACACTACATTCTCCACAGACTCCTTTATAGAAATTGTCATGATCATAGAAATCAATAGATAATATCTCAAGTAAGTTAGATGTTCTTTGTACAGTTGTATCTATTTTAGCTTCATCAACGCCATTAAGTTCATTTTGGTCTATGATCTTTACATGTAAAGTATATTGATCTTTAGCATCAATATCTTCAGGCATGTTCAAGAACATAGTCTTACTGTAAAGATTTCCTTTAAAGACATCGAACTCTGCTGATTGGTCTTCAATCTCTTCTCTGTAGCCATTTAACCAGGTTTTAACCTTAACTTCATCTAAATTAAAGTTTGATGTGAACAAAACTTTAACAGACATATCTTCTCCACGTTCAAGAGCTGGAATTGCAACTTGATGTGAATAACAAGTATAGTCGTCAAATTGTTCAATTTCTATTTCTCCGTTTACTGGAGGAACTGGTATAGGGCCTTCTACAGGTTCACACCAACCATACCAAGCAACATTGCCATTGACATAAACAGTCATTTGTGCAATTTTTGGTAGACTTGGTTCTTGCCATTCTGTAGCTACTGCACCACTAACTAACAATCCTAGAATACTAACAAAGGCTAAAACAAAAAACAAACCAAGTTTGCCTTTCATTTTGTTTTGTTTCATTTTTTTAAATAATTTAATTTTAAAATTGATTTAATTTGTTATTATTTTCAAGTGATAGCTACTTATAAACCTTTCTATTATTCGGTATTATGTTACTACCAGCATAGTACAACATAAAAAATCATTTTTTTAGTTAAATTGAGAAAAGAAACATTTCCGACGATAAAAGGCGTTAGGATAAAGTGGTAGTAACATTATATCCACTTAATTTCAACATCATCAGTTCTTTCATAAGGTTTGATGTCGGCTTTTTTCATAGATAATTTTTGGCCAGCTTTAAACATCAAAATTCCAGTCCACGCAATCATGGCTGCATTATCAACAAGAAAATTATTAGGTGGGTAAAAAAATTTAGCATCTCTTTCTTTACACATTATTTTTGCCATTTCCTGAAGTCTTGAATTACAAGCAACTCCCCCACCTAACAAAAGCTCTTTTTTCTTAAGATGAGCCATAGCCCTTTCAGCAGTTTCAATTAACATTGCAAAAGCATGTTCTTGTAATGAATAACTTAGATCTTCAATTTTATAGCCTTTATCATATTTTTGTTTTAGATTTGTAAGTAAGCCAGAAAATGCAACATCCATTCCTTTGACAGAGTATGGCAATTCAATAAATTTATTAGATTTTTTGGCAAGTTCAGCTATTCTTGGACCTCCTGGGAAACCAATTCCACAATGGCGTGCGAAAGTATCTATAAAATTTCCTGCACCAATATCAAGAGTTTCACCAAAAATTCTATATTTTCCTGATGAATAACTTATTACTTGAGTATTAGCTCCTGAAACATATAATAGAACAGGATTTTTTGTTTTTGTGAGCAGTTTTCCTATTTCAAGATGTGCTATGCAATGATTTACGCCAATCAAGGGTTTTTTTAATTGTCTAGCTAATTTTTTTGCTAAGTTTTTTCCTTGCAAAAGACAAGGAGCCAAACCAGGTCCTTGTGAGAAGGCTATTATATTTATGTCTTTAAGTTCTAAACCAGATTCTGTTAATGCTTGTTTCAAGATTTTTCCTTTAACTTTATTATGGTGTTTTCCAGCTTCAAGAGGAATTATGCCCCCTTTTGTTGTTGTGTAACTATCCTTAACATTAGCTAAAATTTTTCCTTTGTTATTTACTATGGCTATCCCAAAAGTGTGGGCAGTACTTTCAATTCCTAAACAGACCACTTTTTTCATAATAAAGAAAAAAGAAAGAAACTTTTATAGTTTGTTATAAGAAATATTTATATAATATCTTATCTATTTAATTTTATGAGGAAACATCTGAAGAAGATAAGGAAAGGAATCATAACAAAAGAAGAGTTGATTGCTGATTTTGTATTTTTATTTATTCCTGCGTTGATTTCTTTTGTCATAATTTTTTTATTTGACATTCATCAAAGTTTTTATAAATGGCCTATGGAACTAAAATTTATTTTTACCACGCCTTATCCTTATTTGATTTTTATACCAATTGGAACAATACTTGGTTTTTTTATTATAAAATTGCTTCTTTTTGGGTTTAAAGAAGAGAAGTAAACAATAAATTAAAAAAATAAATAATAAACAATAAATTAAAAAATAAAAAAGAAAAAAAATAATTAAAAATTAGGCTTATCTTTTCTTTTTTCTTTTCTTTACTTTCTTTTTGGCTTTTTTCTTTTTCTTTCTTCCGCCTCGAGCCATTTTTGCTTCACAGACATTGCCTTTTCCGTCGACATAGTAAAGATAACCTTTCTTTCTCTTAATTACGTTTTTTACAAGAACTTTTCCCATTTTTTATTAACCTCCTTTTCTTATTTAGTTTTGATTTAAATTTTAAGGTTTAATATTTTACCTTAGCCATTTAACAAATCTTTAAAGTAGAACTTATATTTAAACCTTTCTATCCTCGTCGATAGAATTTTTGTATCTATTAAATAGTCTCTCAATTTTTGTTTTAGTAATTACATTATGATATCTAAAACCCCCGCCAAAACTTTTAGGAATGTGTAATAGTTCATGAATCAATGTTTTAATCTTTTCATTATCGTTCTGTATGTCGAAATTTTCACTTATTACCTCAATTATATAGGCTGGCTCTGTTTCAAGAGAAAGTTGCATTATCTTTGGAAGTGAGTGGCATCTGGCAATAACACTTCTTGATTTAGAGCCATGGCTTCTAATACAAAAAATTCTATTTTGATTTAGATAATTCATTCCAAGTGTTTCAACTAACAAATTAATTTTTCTTTTTATATCTGAAGCTTCTTCATATTTTATAACCATTTTATTACCATTTTATTTTAAATTTTTTGCCCAATTATTTAGATTTTTGACAACTTTATCCGGGGTAAGGGTTTTGAGTTTTTTTGTTAAATTTTTATCTCTTAACATCTTTTCGTTGAGTGGAACTGAAATTCCATTAATTTCTTTTGGGTTTTTCATATGTAAAGCAAAAGGGCATCTTGCAAGTTTACCGCTTGGAGTCTGGCTAGGATCTATAGTAATTGTCTTTGGTTTTTTTTCATGACCTCCTGCAACTTTAAATTTTGTTTGTTTATTAATTTGATCAGCCCATTTTCCTGTAAAACTTTCTAAAGGAACATTTTTACTATAGCTTAGATATTTTTTATAAAAACTGCTTGGCATTTTTCTTTTTAAAAGAAGATATAAATGAAAGCTTTTTCCTGTCCAAAGGATTATGGTTTTAAATTTTATTAGTTTCTTGAATTCTTTGTCTTTTTTTATTATTTTAAGAAGTTCTAAAGTAACTTTTTGCGCATCTTCTGCCTTTATATTTTTTCCTCTATCTATATCAAAATAAATTCTTTCTATCGGCTTATCTATTCCTTCATTATTAGTTGCATAAAAAAAATCAATTAATTTGTCTTGAGGGAAATAAAGCCATAATTTTTCTTGTTGTTTTGTTATTTTTCCCCTAGCTTTTTGAAGTGGCATTTCTGCTCTCAATTTTATTAAATTTTTTGTTACATTTTTAAATTCTTCTATGTATAGGGGTTCCATTTGTGAGCCTCTTCGTAGAAAAAAACCTGTTGGAAGCCATATTTTTGTAGCTATCTTTTTACCTTGTAGAAATTTATTTAGTTTAGAAGCTATAATGCTATAATACAAAAGGACATCTGTTTTTCCAAATGGCTTTATCACATCTTTGATTTGCATATTTAAATTTAGTAAGAAACATTTATAAATATATAGAGAACTTAAGTTTATAGAAGGCAAAAAATAAAATGGGAATCGCTAGTGCTAGGAAAATTAAGAAGAAACATAAAAAGTTTCGTTGGGCTAAACAGAAATATAAAAAAAGAATGTTAAAATTAAAAGAAAAATCCGATCCTCTTGAAGGAACAAGCCAAGCAAAAGGAATTGTTTTAGAGAAAGTGCAGAAAGAAGCAAAACAGCCAAATTCTGCTATGAGAAAATGTGTTAGAGTTCAGCTTATCAAAAACAAAAAAAGAGTTACAGCTTATGTTCCTGGAAATCTGGCATCAAAATTTATTGATGAACATGACGAGGTTATGATTGAAGCTATTGGAGGAAAACAAGGCAGATCAAAAGGTGATATTCCTGGTGTTAGATATACTGTTATTAAAGTAAATGATCAACCCTTAGCAATGTTAGTTAGGGGAAAAATTGAGAAAGGTAGAAGATAAAATGAATAAAAATAGAGCTTTGGTTGCCTTGGTTGAAATATCTTATGAGAAAATATTGGAATTAGTTGTAGAACAATCAAAAGAGAATGGAGATGCTGTAGTTATTTTTCCAGGATCTTCGGAAGGGGCTGAAAAATTAAAAGATTATTTGAAATCCAAATTACCTAATGAATATAAGGTAGATATTAAAGAGGATAACTCTTCATCTAAAAGAAATTTAAATTATTTTATTGAAGTTTTTAGTTAAAATGAAAATTTTTGATTTATATGATACAGAAGATGTAAAGATAGAAGATTTTGGTTTAAAGAGATGTATTAATTTAGATGTTAAGTTAATGGTAAAAGCTCATGGAAGACATCGCGAAAGATTTGCTAAATCAAAAATAAATATTATTGAAAGATTAATTGGCATTCTTGCAGTTCCAGGACATCGTGGAAAGAAACATAAAATTATGACAAAGGTTTCTGGTAAACATACAAAAGGAACTAAAGTCATTATTGAAACTTTTAAAATTATTGAAGAAAAAACAAAAGAAAATCCTATTCAGGTTCTTGTTAGGGCAATAGAAAAAGCAGCCCCTCGTGATGAAATTACTACAATAGAATATGGTGGAGCTCGTTATCCTCAAGCTGTTGATTCTGCTCCATTAAGAAGGTTAAATATAACTTTAAGAAATATAGTTCACGGTGCTCAAGATAAAGCATTCGCAAAAAAGAAAAAAATTCCAGAAGCACTTGCTCAAGAGATTATGTTAGCTGCTCAAGGAACTAATGAAAGTTTTGCAATAACAAAAAAAATAGAAACAGAAAAACAAGCTGATTCTGCAAGATAAATTATAATTTTGAAATAAAAATGGCAGAGGATAAAACAAAAAAAATTACTGAACTGATGTTTAAGCCCAGACAGATTAGAAATATCGGTATAGCTGCCCATATTGATCATGGAAAAACTACAATGACTGATTCACTTCTGGCTGGAGCGGGAATGATTTCTGAGGAATTGGCTGGAAAGTTAATGGTTATGGATTTTCATGCTGATGAGAAATCTAGAGGAATTACAATTGATAGTGCTAATGTTAATATGATTCATAATGTTGGAGGAAAAGATTATCTTATTAATTTGGTTGATACCCCTGGTCATGTCGATTTTTCTGGAGAAGTTACTAGGGCTATGAGGGCAACAGATGGCGCGGTAGTTCTTGTTGATGCTGCAGAAGGGATGATGCCCCAAACAGAAACTGTTCTTAGACAAGCACTTAAAGAGAGAGTAAAACCAACTTTGTTTATAAATAAAGTTGATAGATTGATAAAGGAATTAAAATTAGAGCCTAAAGAAATTCAAGAGAAACTTATTAAAACAATAGATTCTGTTAATAAATTTATTTCAAGTATTGCTCCAAAAGAATGTAAAGATTGGTTAGTTGGGGTAAAAGATGGAAGTGTTACTTTTGGGTCTGCTAAAGATAGATGGGCAATGTCAATACCTTATATGCAAAAAACAAAAATTAGTTTTAAGGATGTTATTGATGCTTATGAAAACAATCAAATTAATGAGCTGGCTAAGAAAGCTCCCTTATATACAATAGTTATGGACATGATTGTTAAACATCTTCCCGATCCCAAGGAATCGCAGAAATATAGAATTCCAAAAATTTGGCATGGAGATATTCAGAGTGAGGAAGGCAAGTCTTTAATGGAATGTGATTCTAAAGGGCCCGTTATTTTTATTCCTACTAAAATTATTATTGATAAACATGCTGGCGAAGTTGCCGGTGGCAGGCTTTTTTCTGGAACAATTAGAAAAGGTGAAGATTTGTGGATGAATATGGCTAAAAAATCTGTTAGAGTTCAGCAAATTAATGTCTATAAAGGGGGTCAGAGAATGATTATTGAGGAAGCTCCTGCCGGAAATATTATTGGGGTGGTTGGCTTGACAAATGTTTTTGCAGGAGAAACAGTTTCAACTAAGGAAATGGAACCTTTTGAAGCATTAAAACATATGTTTGAACCTGTTGTTACATGTTCTATTGAGGCAAAAAAACCATCTGATCTTCCAAAATTAATTTCTGTTTTAAAACATGTTGCAAAAGAAGATCCAACAATAACAGTAGAGATAGATGAGGAAACAGGCCAGCATCTTTTGAGTGGAATGGGTGAGCTTCATTTGGAGGTTGTTGCAAATAGAATCAAAACAGAAAAAAATGTTGATATTACAACAAGTGAGCCTATTGTAGTTTATAGAGAAACTGTTACAAAAGCAAGCCGAACTTTTGAAGGCAGAAGTCCAAATAAACATAATGTTTTCTTTATACAAGTAGAACCTATTGAAGATGCTGTTTATAAAGCTATTAAAGAGGGTGAAATTCCTGACATCAAAATAAAAAAGAAAGATAAACAATTAGTTGAAAAACTTGTTAGTCTTGGAATCAGTTATGATGAAGCTAGACAATATAAAGAAATCTATAGAGATTGTGTTTTTTGTGATAAAACTCGTGGAATAGTTCATATAGGGGAAATTATAGAAATGTCAATGACTGCTTTTGAACAGATAGTTCATGCCGGAATTCTAGCTAATGAACCAGAGATTAAATTAAAAGTTTCATTAATGGATTGTAAACTTCATGAAGATGCCATTCATAGAGGGCCAGCACAAGTTATTCCAGCAACAAGAGATGCAATTAGACTAGCTATTCAAGATGCTAGGCCGGTGATGTTTGAACCATTACAAAATATTCAAATTGAAGCCCCTTTTAGATTTATGGGAGAAATTACAAAAATAGTTCAAAGCAAGAGGGGCCAACTTATTAATGTGGAGCAAGAAGGAGAACATTTAAGTGCAAAAGTAAAAATGCCTGTTAATGAGATGTTTGGTTTAAGCAATGATTTAAGAGGTGCCACAGAAGGAAGAGCAGCTTTTTTTATAACAGACCAACTTTTCGCGCCAGTTCCAAAAGATCTTCAAATCAAGGTCATCAAACAAATTAGACAAAGAAAGGGAATTGATTAAATGATGATTAAATGATTAAAAATTAAATAAATAATAAGTTTTAATAAGTTTTCACTCTAAAATATTAACAAAATTATTTATATCTTAAATTCTTAGAAAAACAAAGGTGAGAGGGAATGGGCAGTTTAGTTTTAGATACTAATGCAAAAATTGGTGGTTTGGAAAAAGCATCATTAAAAACATTAAAGCAATTTACAGAAGTAGAAGAATTAGCAAAAAAATTTATAGTGGCTGATTTTCAAAAAATTTGTTTTATAGCTTATCCAAACAATTTAGACGAATGGTATTATTATGGTAGAATGATATATAAACAATATAGGAATAAAGAGATAAAATTCGTACTTGAAAAACTTGGAGAAATTAAAATTAATGGAGAACAGGTTATTTTTTGGAATTCTTTTGAAAGAGTCCCTGAAGAAATCACCCCATATCTTAAATATGGTGCTAAAAATACTTTAAAAAATATTTATAATTAAGAAAAGATATTTAAACAGAATTTCTCTATTCAATATATGGTTGAGGAATATGATAAATTATTAGATGAATTATATAAGAAAGTCAAAAAAGTAGATGTAGCTAAGCGTTTTGAAATTCCTGAAGTTAAAGGCCATGTTGAGGGAAACAAAACAATTATTACAAATTTTTCTCAAATTTGTTCAATATTAAGAAGAAAACCAACACATCTGTCTAAATTTCTTTCAAGAGAATTGGCTACCCAAGTTTTAATTGAAGGTGATCGTCTTATTTTGAATAGAAAATTAAGTTCAGACATGATAAATGAAAAAATAAAATCTTATGTTAAAGAATTTGTTATTTGTCCAGAATGTGGTAAGCCAGATACTGAATTAATCAAGGAAGACAAGTTTATGTTTATTCACTGTCTTGCTTGCGGTGCTAAACATTCTGTCAGGGCAAAGCTAGTTTAAATTTGCTTAGCTGCTTAATTGTTAAAATGGTTTTAGTGAAAATTCATCAAATTTACAGGGAAGTTGTTGCTGTTTGTGATTCTGATATTTTAGGAAAGAAATTTGAGGATAATAAAATGCAAATTGAAATAAATAAAGAATTTTATGGTGGTGATGAAATGCAAAATGACAAGGTTCTTGAATTGCTTAAAGAAAAAAATCAAGAAGACGCTTGTTTTAATTTTGTTGGTAAGCAATCTATTAAGTTAGCAATTCAAGCAGGAATTGTAGATAAAGACAGGGTTATTATTATTCAAAATATTCCTCATGCTATGTCTCTTATCTGATTTTTTAAAAATATTTATAAACGTCGATAATCTTTTTCTTATATGGGTAAATTTAGAAAAAAACCGCAGAAACAAGAAGGAGAGGTTTTTAGAGTTAGACTTCCAAAAGGTAGAGAAGTTTTAGGAATTTTAGAAAGAAGACTTGGTGGAAATCGTATGTCTGTAAAATGTCTTGATGGTAAAAGTCGTATTTGTAGAGTGCCTGGCCGCCTTAGAAGAAGATTATGGTTGAGAGAAGGCAACGTAATTCTTATTGAACCTTGGGAACTTGGGGGAGATGAAAAAGGAGATGTTATTTGGAAATATAGGCCTAACGGGGTTCTTTGGTTAAGAAAAAAAGGCTATCTTAAAAATATTGAAAAAGAATTCTGAGTTAAAATAAAAATAAAATAAAATAAAAGCAACATAAAAGCAAAAAATGCAAAAAATATTTTTTCCAGAAAAGAAATTAAGTATTATCAAAAAAAATAAAAAAAGATTGGAAAATGCTCTTGATATTAAGGTTGAAATTAAAAATAAAAAAGAAATTTTTATAGAGAGTAAAAAAGATTCTATTGAAGAGCATATTGCTTCAGAAGTTTTTGATGCTCTTGCCTTAGGTTTTGATATTGATACTGCTTTATTAATTAAAAATACTAATTTTGTTCTAAAGAAAATAAATATTAAATCCTATGCTAAAAATTCTAGAATAAAAGTCATTAAGGGCAGAATAATTGGAACAAAAGGGAGAACAAAACACATAATAGAAAAGCTTGCCGAATGTAATCTTGTTATTGCAGATCACGTTGTTGCAATAATTGGAAGATTTGAAAGTATAGAAATTGCAAATCATGCCATAGGGATGTTGATAAGAGGTTCGCCACAGCAAAAAGCTTATGGTTATCTTGAAAGGAGCCGTTCTAAATTAAAAGAACTGGTTGAAGAAGATATTGAAGAGATGATTGAAAAATAATTCAATTATAAAACCCATCACCATTTCCTAATAAATAGAGCATAGTAGCCGCCAATACCAACCATTATTGTTATTAACTAGATTGCTATAGTTTTTAGCCATTCTAAAAACACTTTTTGTTTTTCATACATAAGATTATTAGTTATTAAGAATATAAATATTTTTCTTTTTACCCATTCTGAAAAACTTTATAAACAATTTATGACTTTTTATTAGATGGTCTGGTAGCTCAGTGGCTAGAGCACACGGCTGTTAACCGTGGGGTCGTAGGTTCGAATCCTATCCGGACCGTGAGGGCCCGTAGCTCAGCCTGGTTTTAGAGCACTACGCTGATAACGTAGGGGTCTTGGGTTCAAATCCCAACGGGCCCATTTGATAAAAGAGGAAATGGCAAAAAAAGTAAAAATCAAAAGAAAAAAGAAAAGAGATAGAGAAACAACTTTAATTTTAACTATTATCGCCCTTCTTGTAATATTTATTTTAATTCTTGGCTCTCTTTTGTTATGGTCTTTTTTTCCTAATATTTCAAAAATTTTCAGACAAGGAGAAGAATATAAAGATATAGAGAATTTAGGTGGTTTAGAAGATTTAGAAGAAGGTGGTTTTATAATTAAAAGACCTTTGATTAATTCAACTAGATCTTTAATTTATTTGACAGCTGTTGATGAGGATAAAAAAGGCGTTATTACATTACTTGTTGTAGAGGCTGTTCCTGGTTCTGGTAGGACTCTTGTTAATATAGACAACTTATTTTTCTGGGCCGATACTCAAAGCAGTATAAGAAAAGCAAAAAATGTTGCGGTTAAGATATCTAAAGTTGATGTTGAAAAATATGATTTAGTTTATAATATTTATGCAAACGCTTCAGCAATTGGTGGAGAAAGTGCTGGAGCAGCTATAAGCATAGCAACAATAGCTGCATTAGAAAATATAACCTTAAGAGATGATGTTATTATAACAGGAACAGTGAATAATTATGGCCGTATTGGTTTGGTTGGTTCAGTATTACCCAAAGCAGAGGCAGCTAAAGATTTTGGAGCCACAATTTTTTTAGTACCTTTATTTCAAAGCACTGAAGTTGTTTATGAATTAGCAGAAACTTGTGAAAACGGATTTTGTAAAACAGATGAAGTTCCAAGAGAAGCAAATATTGAAGAAGAAGCTGGAATAACTGTTATAGAAGTTGGCTCTATTGAAGATGCTTTACAATATTTTTTAAAGTAAAATTTAAAGTAAAATACAAGAAACAGAGAAAATATAAAAAAATGGGTGGATTTGATATTATAGGACATGTGATTATTTTTAATGTTCCAACGACTAAAAATAAAGCAAAAGAATTAATTAAAAAATATAAAAATATTAAGGCTGTTTATGTAAAAAGCAAGATAGCTGGCCGTCTTAGAACTCCAAGATTAAAATGGTTGGCGGGAATCAAAAAAACAGAAACAATCCATAAAGAAAATACCTGTATCTTCAAGTTAGATATTAAAACTTGTTATTTTTCTCAACGATTAAGTCATGATAGGTTAGAGATAGCAAAAAAAATCAAAAAAGGTGAAACTGTTTTAGTTATGTTTTCTGGAATAGCCCCTTATGGAATTGTTATTGCTAAAAAAAGCAAAGCAAAAAAAGTTTATTGTGTTGAAATCAGTCGTGCAGCCTCAAAATATGCTAAAGAAAATGTTAAATTAAACAGATTGAACAAATTGAATAATATTGAAATTATTCAAGGTGATGTTAAGAGAATTATTCCAAAGTTCTTAAGACAAAAAATAAAATTTGATAGAATAATTATGGCAAGACCACAACTTAAGGAATCATTTTTAAAAGAAGCATTCATGGTTTCAAAAAAAGGAACAATAATACATTTTTATGATTTTTTGAAAAAACAAAACTTGAAACAAATAAGTGAAAAAATCAAAAAAGAAGCAAAAAAAGCTAAAAAGAAAATTAAGATATCAAGAATAAAGAAAGTTAGGGAAATAGCTCCTTACAAATACCACATCCGCGTAGATTTTAAGATTATATAAGTATAAATTTTTAAAGCTAAATTCAATTATTTTTACAGATGAAAAAAAATATCAGACACAAAAAAAAGAGGTTAGGAAAACAAAACACTTTTGGAAAGATATGGCATTTTTTATGGAAAAGCGATTCTATTTGGAGTTGGATTATCGATCTTATTTTGATTTTTTTAATTGTTAAATTTATTATTTTTCCAGTTTTTGGTCTGATTTTTGCTACACCAATCCCTTTTGTAATTATTGAAAGTAATAGTATGATTCATGAAGGCGAATTTGATAACTGGTTTTCTTTACATGGTTCGTGGTATTTAGAAAATAATATAACAAAAGAACAGATTGAAGAATGGTCTTGGAGAAATGGTCTTGATAAAGGGGATATAATTATTGTTCGGGGCTTAAAAAATCATGATTATAAGGTTGGGGATGTAATTATTTTCAAGGTTGAAGGCCAGAAAGTGCCAATTATTCATCGCATTATATTTAATAATGAAACCACTTTTTCAACTAAAGGAGACCATAACAATGCCCAATGGCCTTATGAGGAAACAATTAAACAAGAGCAAATTTTAGGAAAAGCCATTGGCAGAATTCCAAAAGTTGGCTGGATAAAATTATTTTTTGTTGGAATATTTAAGTAATTTTTTTGTGATTTTTTCATGATTTTTTTTATGGTTTTTTTCATGGTTTTTTTCTTCCTATAAAGTTCTAACTTATAAACGCAAAGTTTTTAAACCTAGAAGCTGACAAAAGAGGATAAAAATGAAGTTTTGTCCAAAGTGTGGAGCTATTTTAGTGCAGAAGAAAACGAAATTTTCTTGTCCTAAATGTGGTTATCGTTCTAAGGAAAAAGTAAAACTTATTGTTTCTGAAAAAATTAACAAAGAAACAAAACTGGATGTTCTTAATGAAAAGGATTCAAATGTCTGGCCAACAGTCAATGAGGTTTGTCCTAAATGTGGTAATGATAAAGCATATTATTTTTCTGCTCAAATGAGATCAGGAGATGAAGCTGAGACCCAATTTTTTAGATGTGTTAAGTGCAAACACACATGGAGAAAGAACGCTTAATAGTGTTCTTAATATTTCTATAAAATTATAAAAATTTATAAACAAATTTATCTTTTCATTTAATGTTGGGTCCGTAGCTCAGTTGGTTAGAGCACCTGGCTCTTAATAAAAACCGTCTGTGGGTTTTTATGAATCCTGCAGTCAAAAAGAGAAACCAGGGTGTCGCGGGTTCGAGCCCCGTCGGACCCATAATTTTATATTAAGAATGAAATCTAAATTTTATTTTAGCCTTTTAATTGAAATAGATAAAGCAAAAAATTCTGATGCTTTGATTGTTGTTGAAGGTTGCAAAGATAAAAAAGCTCTTGAGAAACTTGGTTTTAAAAGTAAGAATATAATTATTTTACATGGAAGACCTTTTTATGTTACTGTAGAAAAAATTAAAACAAAAGAGTGTATTATTTTAACTGATTTTGATAAAAAAGGAAAACATCTTTATCACTCACTAAAAAAAGAACTTGTTAAAAAAGGTGTAAGAATTAATAATAGATTAAGGATAATTCTTTTGAAGAATAAAATTAGCCACATAGAAGGATTGGCAACTTTTATATATAATAAATTGCACAAAAAAGACTGAAAAAATCTAATTTATGGAATATTTTTAATTTCTTCTTTTTATCTTTGTTTTTGCTTTAATTTTTTTGCTTCTTTTGTTTTTTGAATTAATTAATCTTAGACATTCACTGCATAAAAAAGCATCTCCATATCTGGAAAGAATGTCAAAACCACCACACTCTTCACATTTACCTTCTTTTACCCATCCTGTTTCTTTGGTTTTTAGTTCTTTAAGCCGGGTTTCTTTTAGTGTATCTGTGTCTTGTAATACAAATCTTTCTGAAAATCCCTTTATTCCATTAACTGTGTTTGAATTTTTTCTTGGCATTTTTCCTTAATGACCTCTTTATTATAAATTTTTGAGTTTCATTTGTTTTAAATACTTTTTCGTGATTTGGTGCTAATTTAATGGCCCATATATTGTATTTGATAAAATGTAAAAATAAGAGAAAACTTTTTAAATATCCTAATCAAAGATAATATAGGTTAAGGGAAATTAATAGAATTTTCTGTAAAAATGACTGAAAATTTAAAATGACTGAAAAACAACCAATTTACATATTGCCTGAAAATATCCAGAGAATGATAGGAAAAGATGCACAAAGAAATAATATTCTAGCAGCTAAACTTGTGGCTGATACTATTAAAACTACATTGGGGCCTAAAGGCATGGATAAGATGTTAGTTGATTCTATTGGGGATATTACTGTTACAAATGATGGGGTCACAATTCTTGATGAAATGGAAATTGAACACCCTGCTGCAAAGATGATGGTTGAAATAGCTAAAACTCAAGAAGATGAAGTTGGTGATGGAACTACAACAGCTGTAATTTTTGCTGGCAAGCTTCTTGAAAATGCTGAAAAGTTGCTTGAAGATAGGATTCATCCCACTGTTATAGTTAGAGGCTATCGTTTAGGGGCGGAGCAAGCTTATAAAATTTCTAAAGATTTAGCATATAAAATTAATCAAGAACAAAAAGATCTTCTAAAACAGATTGTTATTACTGCTATGACTGGCAAAGGAGCAGAGGCAGCAAAAGAAAAATTATCTGAAGTTGCAGTTGATGCTATTCTTCAAGTTATGGAACAAAATAACAAAGATGATAGCAGTAAAATTATAATTGATAAAACAAATATAAAACTTGAAAAGAAAAAAGGAGAGGGAATAGAAGATACTGAACTTATTAAGGGGATTGTTTTAGACAAAGAACGTGTTAGTGGAGATATGCCTTCCCATATTAAGGACGCAAAAATCGCCTTGATTGATACCGCCCTTGAGCTTAAAACTCCTGAAACAGACACAAAAATTCAAATTACAAATCCCGATCAATTACAATCTTTTATTGATCAAGAAGAAAGAATTCTAAAAGACATGGTCAATAAGATTAAAGAAGTTAATGCTAATGTTATTTTATGTCAGAAAGGAATTGATGATGTGGCTCAATATTATTTAACAAAAGAGGGAATTTTTGCTGCCCGAAGAATTAAGAAGAGTGATATGGAGCTTCTTGCTAAAGCAACTGGAGGAAAAATAGTTAGTAATATTAATGAACTTACAACAGACCAGCTTGGTTATGCTGAAACTGTCAAGGAAATTAAATATCAAGAGGAAGGAATGATTTATGTTATTGGATGTAAAAATCCTAAAGCAATTACAATTCTAATTCGTGGCGGGACAGAGCATGTTATAGATGAACTTGAAAGAGCTATAAAAGATGGTATTGGGGATGTTTCTGTTGCACTTGAAAAAGGTTTTATTGTTTCAGGTGGTGGTGCTTTTGAAATAGAGCTCCAAAGAAGACTTAAAGCATTTGCTCAAACCATTAAAGGAAGAGAACAATTAGCTGTTAATGCTTTTGCAAATTCTCTAGAAGTTATTCCCCGTACACTTGCTGAAAATGCCGGATTAGATCCAATTGATGTAATTACAGAACTTAAAGCAAGACACGATCAAAATGAAACAACAACTGGGTTGGATACAAGCGTAGTAAGCTCAGCTGGTGGTTTGATATGTGATACATTAAAAAAAGGGATTATTGAGCCACTTGAAATTAAGAATCAAGCAATCAAATCAGCTAGTGAAGTTGCAATGATGATATTGAGAATAGATGATGTTATTGCCTCAAACAAATCATCTGCATCTGGCCAAAGTCAGTTACCTCAAATGCCTCAAGGTTATTAAAATGAGTAAAACTCTTCTTTTTAGTCCTGAATTAATAAAAATTATAGAATCAAATAATTGGACTTTATATAGGATAAATAATTTTTTAAGTAAAATGAATATAAATGATTTTGAAAAAAGGGGGCCAGTTGAAACTTGTCAAGTAGATGGGTGTTATTTCTTTTTACCTATACCAAAAGAAGGAAAAAAATTATCAGATGTTATTAAAAAAACCTATGGGCATATTCCTTGTATTGATACTGGAGAGATTATTGAAGGGATGAATTCAAATATTATTCCTCTTGTTGCTTTAGAATTCAAAAAAGATTATATTTTATTAAGACAAGCAGATAGAAATATTCTTATGCCTTATCAAGCTGATGATCCTTATGAAAATAATAATTTAATGGGTATTTTTAAAAATAATTTCTTTATCAAAACTCCGGAAAGAAAAAGTAAATTTTTTGATTAATAATAAAATGAGCAAATTTTAAATATTACTCTTTCTTATTTTTTGTAAGCGCTGGTGGTTTAATGGTAGAACGTGACGTTGCCAACGTTACAATGCGGGTTCAATTCCCGCCCGGCGCATATTTATCACTATTTATTATATTTCATAAAATCACAAAAAAACATATAAACTATAAACATTTTAATCTATCATGGCTAAGGATACTAAGAATTTTATAAAAGGGAATTATAAAAGAATTCAAAGTTCTCTTTCTTTTATGTTAAAATTATTTCTTTTTTTATCTATTATTTATGCTGCATACAATCATTTTTGGCATTTGATGTTTGCAAATCTTGTTTTATTATTGTTGGTCTTTCTTCCATATTTATTAAGGAAAAAATATAAAATTGTTATTCCAAGTGAATTTGAATTTGTTTTTTTAATCTTTGTCTTGGTATCTTTTTTTCTTGGAGAAATAAGAGGGGTTGTAATTCAAGTATTTTTTGGAATTGCAATATGTTTTATTGGATTTATAATTATGTTAGTATTATATTCTAATTCTAAATTAAAAAAAGATTATTTTTTGATTACTCTTTTTTCCTTTACTTTCCCTCTTGCTGTAGGTGTTGTCATAGAAATGTTAAAATATTATTTAAAATTATTTTTAGGTTATGAATTATTTGCTTTAGATTATGGCATCGCCCTTAAAAATTTATCTTTTGTTGCAGCGGGGGCTTTTATAGCCGCAATTTTAGGATATATTTACATGAAAGGGCATAAAATAAAAATACTTAAGAAATTGGTGTGGAAATTTAAAAGTAAAAATCCAAATCTTTTTGTAATACAGACAGATTCTCCTGAAAAAATTATAGATCTAATAAAAGGTGGGGAATATGAAAAACTTGAATTTAAATCAACTTTAAGAACCAATCTTTATACAAATAATGCTGATAAAAATATTGAAAATTCTGCTCTTAAAACAATTACAGCTTTCTTAAATTCAGAAGGGGGAGTATTGTTAATTGGGGTTTCTGATGCTGGTAAAATTTTAGGCATAGAAAAAGATAATTTTCAGACTAATGATAAATTTAATCTGCATTTTGCTAATTTAATTAAAGAAAAAATAGGTAAAGAGTATCTTCCTTATCTTAATTTTGAACTTGTTCCTCTTGAAAATAAAAATATACTGAAAGTTGATTGTTATAAAAGTAAAAAACCTGTTTTCTTAAAAAATGAAAAAGAAGAAGAATTCTATGTTAGAGCTGGTTCTGCTAGTGTTAAGGTGGCTGGAAGAAAACTTATTGAATATATTGAAAATAACTTAAAATAATTTAAAAAAATGCCGGTTTTTTCTAATTTTAGTATTTTTATTTTGATAATATAAATCAATATGAATTTAATATTTTTGGTCTTTTTTTAGTATTACCGCAACCTTTAAATATACTAAAAACCTCTACTTTATGTTCGAGGAGGTGGAAGAATTTTTTGAGTACAACGGCATCTTCGGATGTGCAGTCGGCTTATTGAACTTCGGACACCATCCCCGTACAAAACTTCTTTATTTTTTTAGAAATATAATATAAGAAATAAAATATAAAATTATTTCTTACCCAACTCTTGTTTTACTTTCTCAGCAATTTTTCTAGCCATGACAATAGGTTCTGGGAATTTATGAGGCTCTTTAATACATCTTTTTGTTACTTCTATAGCTGTCTTTAAGCTTATCATATGTCCTATTGAAATGTAGATTGGTTTAGCTCCTTGTTTTGTAATAATTGATTTAGCAACAACTTTTTTATCAATTATAATCTCATCATCTTTTTCTTGGCCTATCAAAATTTTTTTAGCCACCCCAATTGTTGGTTTATCTATACTGATACCAAAATGGCTTGTTAATCCTAAACCTCTTGGATGGGCAATTCCATGGGCTTCAATAAAAATAACATCTGGTCTTTCTTCTAATTTATTATAAACAACATTCATAATAGGAAGTTCTCTATAAGCTCTATAGCCAGGAATATAAGGAAATTTGATTGGTCTGATTATATATTTTTCCTCAATAAGTTCAAGATTTTCATCCACAACAACAGCAGAAGCTATGATTTCTTTTGTTTCTTGAAGTGCCATTGTATGTATTGCACAGAATCTTGTTGCATTTTCAAAATTAAATACATCTTTGAGTGAGACGGCTTTAGCTAGCTTTTTCTGTTCTGCCTTTAGAGCTTCAATATCAATGCCTTTTTCAATTGCATCCTCTTCTTTCATAAAATATTAAAGATTAAGATATTTATAAATGTTTCTTCTTGTGACTACGTAAAAGTAACACTAAAAATATAGAATTTTTATAACAAACTAATAACAATCAAAAATCTTCAACAATTATTGTTTTTAATTTTTTGAGAGAACAAAAATCTGTTGTATAATTATAAGCTCCGGCATTTAGAAATGTTATTTTATCTCCTATTTTTGGATTCTTTAATCTTACTTTATATCTGAAAATATCATCCCTTGTTGGCGTATTTCCTTTAATCAAATAAAAATGGCCTTTTGAATCTTCTGGAAGTTCTTGATCTATTAACATTCTAATATCTGTAATTACTGTATCCAAAGCAGAATTATAAATAGAGCAATTTATTATGATTATATTATCTTCTTCTTTAATTTGAATAATTTCTGTTTCAAGTTTTATTGCTGGGGCTGCTATAAATCTTCCTGGCTCAATTATTGTTTCTATATTATGTTCTTGTAAAAACTGTTGTGTTTCCTTAAGTTTGTTTAGAATATAGGGGAGTATCTCTGCAGAATATGTTTTATATTTTACAGGAAGCCCGCCGCCTAAATTTATACTATTAATTCTTTTAAGACTCTCTTTTGTCAGGGAATCTTTTAATTCATCTATCATATTCCATTCATTAGTATTTTGACTTTTTCTATGGATGTGAATTCCTAGATTATGGATTAATTGATTGTCTTTTATTTTATTTATAATTTTGTTGATTTTTAGAGAAGAAAGGCCATAAACAAAATATTTTCCAGAACCAATTCTATGCTCTTGGAATTTCATTCTTAAGCTAAGATTAATTTTTATATTTTCTTTTTTTATAATATTTAAAAGTTTTTTTAGATCTGTTTCATCATCTATAACAAAATCCCTTACTCCTTTTTTTAGAATTTCTTTTATCTGTTCTTCATTCCAGGCTTGAGAGAAAAACCAGATCCTTTTCTTGTCTTTAATCATATTTATTTCTTCAATATTATGAATAGAAAAAAAACAGGTTGTTATATCCTGCAGAACATTTCCCACTTCTCGGTTGGTTTTGTAGCTGTAAGAAACAATCAGATTCAAATCTTTTAATTTGTTGTATTGTTCTAAAATTTTCTTTTTATTTAGAATGAATTTGGGTTCCATTTTTTGGTTTTTTATTTTTATTTTTTTAGATTTTGAGAAGTCCTTGTTTTTTTAATTTTTCAAGGACATTAATCATCATTAAAGGAAAGGTTATTGTTACATCTCCGATTACTGTTGAGGCTTCTGCATCATCTTTTATTTTTCCCCAGGATTTTGCTTCTTGAGTTGTTGCACCCGAAAAACTTCCAGAACTTTGATGAGAGGAAGTCATATAGACAGCGTAATCAAGACCGCCACTTAATAAGGCTGAAAAAATAGCATAATGTTTTGAAATACTCCCACCCAATGCAATTAAACCTTTTTTTTCATCAAAACTTAATTCTGTTGTGGCTTTTTTCATATCCCATAATGTGTCAACAACAAAGTCAGGATGTTTTTGTTGATACATAAATAGATGAAACCCAAGTGCACTATCTGCAATTCCAGGACAAAAAATAGATATATTATTTTTTGCTGCCTGATAAAGAATAGAATTTTCATCATCTATCATTAAACCTATTTCTTTTAAAAGTTCTGAAGCAGAAATTCTCTTATTTTTATTTTCTTTTTGTCTTTTTTTAAATATTTTATCTAGGATGTTTGATATGGTGTCTTCAAATTTCATATAACTCTCATTTCTAATTAATAAGTTGCCTATCCTATTTTCACCTTTTTCATGTAAATGCACATCGTCTGCATTAAATTTAGTTATTTCAAAATTTTCTCCTAAAGCTTTTATTATATCTTCTTCAATTGAACCAGATGTTGTGACAATGAAATTTATTATTTTTAGTTTGATTAGTTGAGCAAAAAATCCTCTTAATCCAGTGGTTACCATGTTTGAAGTAAATGTTAAAAAAATCTTTGCTTTAGCTTTTTTCATTTTTAGAACCACTTCAGATGCTGCATTTAATTCAATTGCCTGAAATCCTAGACTGCTAAATCTATCTACACATTCTTCTATATTCATGCCAGGTTTCCATAAAAAATCTTTGACTTTTTTCATCTTGTTTAGAAAATTATAATATATAATGAATTATATAATAGATTTAAATAGCAATAAAGATAATTATCCTAAAAAATTAATAAATTGGAATTGCTAAAGCTTTAAGCAATCTTGATTGTAATTCCATTTTTTTCTATATCTTTTAATTGAAAGATATTTTTAAAGTTTATTATTTTTTTAGTTGTGGGTTTGTGTATGATTAATGTTATTATTTTAGAGGCGTAACAATACCATAAATTTATAAATCTGTCTTTTTATATAATTAAATGACTAATCAGATCTTAGTTGAATTTAAAGAAATATTAGGGAAAATTAAATCTAAACCCCATTCAGATTCAGCTAAAGATGCATTAAACTATTTAGAAAAATGTTTTGATTCTAGTATTCCAACTCACAAAATTTCTTTGCTGGGATTGTCTAGATATAAATTTTACTTTAATCATTTACTTGAGAAGGATAGAGAAAGATATACGGAATTAATTAAACAAGTGGAAAAAACTCTTTATGATAAAGGTTATAGACCTGCGTCTGATTTTTTAAATTATCAAGAACATCTTTTAATAGGTAGTTCTATGTTTGAAGAAGAGAAGAAAAAATGCATTAAGAACCCATATCTGTGTTTTGGGATTATAGATAAAAAGATAAATGTACAAGAGGCAAAAAAAGCTAGAGACTTAGTAAAGACAGTCAAAGCTATTCCACTTTATTTTTGTTTAGATACGCATGATTTTGTCAATATTTCTTTAGAACCATTAGATAATAAAGGCAACACTATTAGAGATCCTAGTTTAATAAATGATAAAATGAGATTACTACCAACAAAATATAGTAAGGATTTTCCATTTAGGCGAAGTGATAATTTTTATTTTAATAAAAAATAAAAATAAAAACAAAAAATTTTAAATCTTAATTCTTAAAAGCATCATTGACAGCATCTCTGATGAGGGCAACTGAATCAATGTTGGCTGAGATACTAGTTATTCCTTGTTTTGTCAGGAATCGCGCCATTGCTGGAATTGATCCTGCCTGGCCGCAGATAGATGTTTGAACATTATATTTTTGACAGATGTGTATTACTTGAGTTATTTGTCCAATAATGCTTGGATGCATTTCATTGTAATTTCGAGCAAGTCTTTCATTATTTCTATCTATTCCAAGGCTAAGTTGGGTGAGGTCATTTGTTCCAAAAGAAATAAAGTCTATTCCTTCTTTGCATAAATCTTCAATTATCCAGCAAGATGCGGGAGTTTCAATCATGATACCAAATTCAACATCTTTGCCTGGTTGAAGCCCTATTGAATTCATCATAGCTTTAGCTTTTTTCAGCTCATCAACATTAATTAGAAAAGGAACCATAACCCCAACATTTTTATAACCTTTTTCATGAAGTTTTTTTATTGCTTGTAATTCTGCCTTGAGAAGCTCTGGTTCATCTAATCCTCGACGAATGCCATGCCATCCTATCATTGGATTGCTTTCTCTTGGTTCATTGTTTGCTCCTTCAAGCCCCCTATATTCATCTGTTCTTATATCAGATGTTCTTACCCAAACTGGCTTGCCTTGAAATGCTTTGGCTATTTTTTCTATTCCTTTGACAAGAATATCTGTATATTTATCTTGTTCTTTTCTTCTTATAAATTCTGCTGGATGTATTCTTCCTTGAGCAATAATAAATTCTATTCTAACAAGACCAACACCATCTGGTTCTGTTGCAACAGCTCTTTCTACAACGTCTGGAATATCACAATTAACCTTAACTAATGGTTTTATTCTTTCATATTTTTTAGCCCTTACTTGTTCATAAGCTTCTTTAACATGTTTAGGTATTAATGGAACTTTTATTTGTTCAGCAGGCTTTTCTTTCTCTTCTTTTTCTATTGATTCTTCTGATGGTTTCTCTATTGTTTCTATTGTTCCTTTATAGATTTTACCGCGTCTTCCATCTACTGTAATTATTTGGCCATCTTTAAGAATTTGTGTTGCTTTTTTCGTTCCTACTATGGCTGGAACCCCAATTTCACGAGATATTATAGCTGCATGACAGGTTAAGCCACCTTCATCTGTTACTATTGCTAAAGCTTTTTGCATTGTAACAACCATGTCTGGATTTGTCATTTTTGTTACAAGTATGTCGCCTTTTTGAATTTTTGATAATTCAGATAGATTATGGATAATTTTTACTTTTCCAGATACTAAACCTGGGGAGGCTGCTAACCCTTTTAATAATTCTTGTCCTTCTATTTGTTTGGTTTCTTTTATTTCTTTTTCAATTGTTGTGACTGGCCGACTTTGAACAATATAAATATGGCCGCCTTCTATTGCCCATTCAATATCTTGGGGCCATTTATAGTGTTCTTCAATTTTTATAGCATAATTGGATAATTTTCTTAGTTCAAGACCATCGAGAACTTCTTTTTTCCAAATTTTTTCTGGAACTTCTTTTTTAATGGTTTCTCCACTGGCTGCCCTCATAAAAGAGAGTTTTTTATTTCCAATTCTTTTTTTCTTAAGTCTGAGATTTTTTTTATCTATAACATAACTATCTGGTTCTATTGTTCCTGAAACAATTCCTTCGCCCAAACCAAAAACAGCTTCAATAATTATCTCTTCTTTATTGTTTGTTAATGGATTGATTGTAAATGTAACACCAGATTTTTCAGAATTAATCATTTTTTGAATAACTACCGCAATAAAACTGTTTTCATGGGAAAATCCTTTTCTTGTTCTATAATATGTTGCTCTTGCTGTGAATAAAGATGCCCAACATTTTTTAATTGATTCAAGAAGATCTTTATTCCCTTTGATATTTAGAAAAGTATCTTGTTGTCCTGCAAAACTTGCTGTGCTAAGATCTTCTGTTGTAGCTGAACTTCTTACTGCAACAAAACATGGCTCTTTTGCTGCTCTAATAATTCCTAAGGCATCTGAGGATGCTTCTTCAAGAGCAGCCCTATCAACATTTATATTAGAATAAGATTCAATAATTTCTTTTTTTAATTTTTCCGGCATTTCTGCTTTAATTATTAAATTTCTAATTTCTTTTGATTTCTCTTCTAATTCTTGCGTATTTTCAAGATTAATACTGTTTGCTATTTCAAGAATTTTATCTTTGATTTTAGAATATTCAATGAAATTTTGATAAGCTTGGGCTGTAATAATAAAAGCTGGTGGAACTGGTAATTCTGCATTATACATTTCAGCAAGATTGGCTCCTTTTCCGCCTGCAATATTTATATCTTTTTTTCCAATTTCAGAAAGCCATACAATATTACGAGAACTATCAACAATTTTTTGAGGCTCTCCTTCTTGCCACATCTCTTTATTTTTATCTTCTTTGTTCTTATCTATTTCTTCCATATGTTTTGGCCTTGCCTCTTTTTTGGTTGATGGATTCTGGTTTTATTTTTTAATTTTCTTTATTTCTTTGACTATAACGGATTTTTTACCTGGGATTTTTGATTTTACTTTTGCGAAAATTTTTCTTACTATAGGAACACCACTTTTATTACACATTACAGTAAAGATTTTTCCACCTGCCTTGACTCTTGCAGCTATACCAACTGGTTTTCCAAAACTTTGCTGCATTCCTGTCTGCATTCTATCTGCTCCAGCACCTGTTAACATTTTATTTTCTCTAAGGATATGATGAGGATAAGCACTAACAACAAAATAAAAAGCTCCTTTGAATTTTTTTTCTAAATGTCTAGTAATAACTTGTCTAGAAGCTTCTAATGAATTATCTCTAATTTGTACTGGTTCTAGAGCTATAAGAGAAATAGAAACAGGATATTTATTGTTAAAAAATCCAGGAATGTCGCCCATAACATATTTTGCAATTTTATTAGGCGGACTTGTCTTAATATAACTCTTAGTTCTAACCTTGCTTTTCCGAGTATATGGACGTCTAGTAATTTTATTATAACAATGACCTTTTCTTAATCCCATCGTTTTTCTCCTCTATAATAGTAAGAAAGAGTTGTTTTTAAAGTTTTTTAAGGTTTTTTATAGTTGAGATTAATTGCTGTTAGGCGTCCCTGAACTTGTGAGGGCAAAATCAGAGGGATTTTGGGTTGCAAGGTGGAGCAAGATTTATTAAGATTAAAAAATATTTTATTTTATGCCTGATTATATTATTCCAAAAGAATACCAAGGAAAAAACGTGGAAGTTCCACTGCATCTAACATTAGATAATGTTTGCAATGATAAAATAATACTTCGCGTTCCAAGGAATGCTTGTTATTTGGATATTAGATCATTTGAGCCTCTTGGATCAGATGGTGAGCCTATTCGCGACAGTGATGATCAACTAGACATGAATCCTCTGTTAACATACCAAGACGATAAAGAAAAACTTATTAGTATTCAGGATGACTTATTAGAATTTGATATGTTTTCTCTTGATAGAAGGTTGGAGTTAATTTTCAAAAAATATTCTTAAGTGCCGCCGATCAATTAGACATAACACACTTTTAGCGAATTCTTTTTGGCTATTTTTTATTTTAATAGTTTAGTCAGCCTATCCCTAAATTTTGGGAGGTCTTCAACATGTAAGGTGGCTCCTGAAGCATTTTTATGCCCGCCATGACTGCTTTCTATTCCTTCAAGACCTTTATTCATTAGTTCTCTAACATCTGTTTTTCCCCTGATAGATGCATTTACTTTTGTTCCTTTTATATATGCAACTAAAACCACTCTATCTGGATAAAAATAACTAAGTTCATTAGAAAGCTCTGAACTAATACTTAATTCGCCACCATATTGAAAAAATAAAAACTTTTTATTTTTAGTTGTTTTTGCAATATCTTTTGCCTTATTTAAAAGTTTTTCATATTTTTGATTTATTTGTTTATATCTTTTATGAATGCTGGTAGTTTTATTTGTAATATCTAAAATTTCACGAGGCCCTTTTAATGTTAGAAGGTTTTTTAACATTTGAACTACAACACTTGTTCTGTCTTTGAGAGCAAAACTTAGCATTTTTACTATTTTCCCAATTTCTGTTTCATAAAGTGCTTTTGCAGGGTCTGTGGTCTTTGTGAATAAATCAGGATATTTTTTAGAGAAAGAATCAGCAAAATCAGGAATAAACCAGTCAGCTATACAACCTATCATTGCTATCCATTCATCTTCTTTTTTCTTTGTTATTTTATAAGCCAAATAAGATGTTGGTTCATGACTTGGTTTTAGGGATATTAAAGGATTAAAATATAAAATTCCTTCATCATCTGCATTTTGTGGTTTTGGATGATGATCTAACCACATAATTGGAAGCCCAATTTCTTTAGTTCTTTCTATAAATTCTTTGCTTACTAAAGGTTTGTCAAGAATAAAAACATAATCTGGGTTAAATTCATGCAACTTTCGAATATAAGACTCGTTTAAATCAGGAGAACTTTTTATTGCAACCCCTTTTCCTTTTCCACAAAAACTTGCTAAAAGAAGAAAAGATGTAAGACCATCAACATCATCATCAAACAAAAAAAGAGGGTTTTGGGTTTTTTGCAGGATATTTCTAAATTCATCTATTTGTTTTGAAGTGAGCATTTTAATAATTTATTTAATTTTGTTTGTTTTTTATTTTAAATATATGTTTTAAATCTATATTTTAAATCTTTTTACCAATAAGAGCATAATCTTTTAGAGTATTTAACTCTTTAATCATTTTTTTTGTATCTTTTTCCCCTATAAGGCCATCTAATTTATTTTGATCTGTTGCTGCAAGATTTAAAATTGTTGGAAGATTTTTAAGATGTAATATAAGACTTTCTTTTGATTCTTCATTTATGGAAATTTTTGAAAGTAAACGATGACCTATTGGAATGACAGAATCTGAAAAACTTGAATAAAGAAGAACTCTTACAATATTTTCTGATTCTCCAAGATCATCAAAAGTTAGGGTTGGCAGGGCGGTTTTAGTAAATTCCCAATTTCTACTATAATCTTTAAGAATGAGGTCTTTTTCTATTCCTATTCCTTTAATTACTTCTTTGAGCAGAATTTTAACCATATTCCCTTCACTTCCCAATTCAATGAGATATCTTTTGATTTGTTCACTGATCTTTGATATAATTTCCATTCTTTGGATGCAAGAAACAATGTCTTTTAGAGTTACTAGATTATTAAATTCAAGAACATTTAAATTAACAAGAAGTTCATCCAGTATTTCTTTATGTTTTTCTAGCATTCTCATAGTTTCTACAGCTTTATTAAGAATTTCTCCAGTATTTCTTAAATCATATTTTGTATTTTTATAATATAGGGATATTGTTTTTCTTTTTTCAGAAATTGCTAAAACTGGCCTGGATGTGTGTTTGGCTGTTCTCTCAGCTGCTTTAAATCTTGTTCCAGTTTCATTTGTATCAATAGTATAATCAGGAACTAATAGAGTGTTGCAATAAACAATTTTATTTAAATCATCAGAAAGAATAATTGCTCCATCCATCTTGCTTAATTCAACAAGTTTTTGCGGAACAAATTTGCAATCAATCTTAAATCCCCCGTTGATAATTTTAAGAACTTCGGGGCTGTTTCCAATAACAATAAGACCTCCGTGGCCGGTTTTTGCTATATCATCTATTGCTGCTCTCAATTCTGTTCCAGGGGTTACAAGTTTAATTACTTCAAAAAGTTCATCTAATTCTCTTTCATATCTCTCTCTTTCTGCTTTATGTTCATTAGTTTCTTTTTCTTCTTTTTGATTTTTTTCTGTTTCTTCACCCATTTTAAAATAGAATTGTAATTAATACAAATTTTATACAGAATACAAAGAAACTTAATTTAATAATTTTTCTCTAAATTTATTGTGATTTTGCTGGTTCTTCTGCTTCTGGTTGTTTAGGGGTTACTTCATCAAGAATGTCATTAGCTGTTGGAGTTGGTTTAACTGCTCCAATTTCACCACAATAAGGGCAAGCATAAGGTTTTCTAGTCCCTTCAAACTTATAACCACAATTTCTACATTGATATTCTGCCATCTTTTTAAGAATTACCTCCACTATAAATATTTTTTGCTTTTAACATAGAAATTTATATAAATCCCAATGTCTTGAAGAAAAGATGATAGATAAGATGACTAGGTTGGAGATTTTGTTAAGAGCAATGTTCTTGAATAATTTAAAATCAGTTCTTAATGATTTTTATCCCTTTAGTTCTGAAGGAAAACAGAAAATCTTGAATAAAGGTATTGATTATCTAAACACCTTGAAAAATGGTAATATTTTTTTGAATATTTTTTTGAAAAAAGAAGAACCTAAACCTGAACATTATAAAAGTTTTTGGGATTTCGTTCAACTTACTAATGTAGTTAAGGAAGGAATAGACAGAGAATTCCACAATTATTGTTATTCAGAGAAATTTTTAAAAGATATTGATAATTATATTAGTGTTTTAGAAAGGATAGCTAGTTCTAAAAATTACTCAACAAAAGGAATTCCAAAAAAAGAATTGAAAGCAACAACCAAATTTATTAGTAGGTTGAATGACTTATTTCATAACTATGATACTTCAGGAATGCCTCTTCATGAAATAAGAGTTGATCCATTATAGAAACTTATTTCCCTTTCCTTCCATGAGCTCTTAATGATGGCCGGATTTTTATTGCTCGGTCGCCTTTATTTCTAAGACCTCTGGATTTTCTTGCAGAACTTGTCAGACCTCTATGAACTCGTTTTTTGTGTTTTTTGTTTGTTATCCATTTGATATCTTTATCTTTCTTTATTTCTGGTCTGCTCGGATCGATTAAAATAATTTCATAAAAATAATGAATTCCATCCTTACCTATCCAATATGAATTTAAAACTTCAAGATTGGGAAATTTTCTTTGGCATCTTTGTTCAGCCACTAATTTATAATTCATTTTAAGGGTTTTTTTAATAGTCTGTCTTTTACTTCTTCTACCACCTTTTGGTTTTGGTCTTTTTCTTCCACCTCTTTTTATTCTGATTCTAACAATAACAAAACCGGATTTTGCTTTGTAACCTAATGAACGAGCCCTATCAAGTCTTAAGGGTTTGTCAACTCTAACTATTGTATTGCCTTTACGCCATTCTATTTGCCTTTCTTGCCAGAGTTTACCTAGATTTTTTCTTGGTTTTTTCCATAATTCTCTGATGTAGCTATATGAGGATTTCATTTTGATTTTGGTTTTTATTTTGCAACAATCATGGTTGATGTTAGGCCAATTTCTTTTATTTTCCTTATTTTATCTGAAACAAAAGTGTCAAGTTCTTTTGCATTAGAAATATTTATTCCTATAATAATGTCCCACTCACCAAAAAGCTCGTTGATTAGAATAATTTTTTTCAACTTTTTTAATTTTTCATAGACAATTCTTTCTTTTGCAGGAAGTACTCCAATTAAGATATATGCTTCTATTTCTCTATTATCTTTCTCTTCTTTTTTATTCTTCTTTTTCTTTTTTGTCATGTAAATCAGAGACAGATTTTGTTTTTAAAGGTTTTGAATAGAAAAGTTTATAATTGGTTTTTTTATAATTTATTAATTGAACTTCTTGTTAAAAAATTATAATTCATTAATAGCTTTCTCAATTACTTTGCACCAGCTATGAATTATAATCTTTATTTTTTCTTTAATTTCTTTTTTGTCATTTATTATATATAAAAAAGTATATCCTCCTTTTGGGATATTTTTTTGCATCTTTTTTACTAATTTTTTGCCAACCAAATTTTTTATTGCTTTTTGGATCGTTGTTCTATCAAGTTTAATAAATTGCGAGATTTGAGATGCAGTATATTTCTCATCTTTTTTCAATAAAAAAATCAATAAATTATATTCAGTTTTATTTAGGGCAAATGCACATTTAATTAAGTCTTCTTTAGATATTTTTTTGCATGAAAATGTTATTATTTTAAATTTCCTCTGGCTTTTTCAGCATTTAGAATATTTTTTATAGATGAAATATAACAGACATTTCTAAAACTGAGGCTCTCTTTTTTATTTTTTAAATCATAAATTTTTTCGAAAGCATTTTTCATTTTTAATTCGAAAAAATTCCTTAAATATTTTTCATCTAAAATTCCTCCTGATTTGTTTTGACACCATTCGCAATAACTTGCAACAACCCCCCCCGCATTTGCAAGAATATCTGGTAGAATGGTTATGTTTTTATTAAAAAGAATTTCATCTGCTTTAGAAGTTATAGGTCCATTAGCCAGTTCAAGAATATTTTTGGCTTTTATTTTATCTGCATTTTCCTTTGTTATTTGATTTTCAAGTGCTGCAAGAATTAAAAAATCAACTTCTGATTCTAAAATTTCTTTATTCGTGATTTCTTCTGAATTTTCAAAACCAAGAACTGTTTTATTTTTTAATTTATGTTCAATTAATTTTGTTATATTTAATCCACTTGTTGAATATATTCCTCCTTTACTGTCACTAATCGCAACAATTTTGTATCCTTTTTCAAATAAAATTTTAGCAGTATTCATCCCTACATTTCCAAAACCTTGAATTGCTATTTTTAATTCTTTAAAATTTAGATTTTGTTTTTTAAGGAATTCTTCTAAGATTATGGCTCCACCCTTTGAAGTTGCATCTTTTCTTAGATTAATTCCGCCTAATTCTAAGGGTTTTCCAGTGATCATTGCAGGTTCTTTTCTTTTTTTGATTTTTTCATATTCATCTAACATCCAACCCATAATCTTTGGATTTGTATAAACATCAGGAGCAGGAATATCTTTGTCTTTACCTATAAATTCATGAAAAGTTCTAATATATTCTCTACTAATTTTTTCAATTGTTTTTTTATCTAAATCTTTTGGATTAACTTTAACTCCACCTTTTGCCCCCCCATAAGGCAGACCTAATAGAGAATTTTTAATGCTCATCCAAAAAGATAATGATTTAACTTCATCTTCAGAGACATTAGGATGGAACCTAATTCCTCCTTTTCCAGGGCCAAGAGAATTATTATGAATTACCCTAAAGGCTTCATATTCTTTTCCTTCAATATTTAATTTTGCAGTCTGAATACTTTTATGATTAAATAAAATTTCTTTTTCTTTTTTAGATAAATTTAATTCTTTTGAAATATTTTCAACTGTCTTTTTTATATTTTCAAAGATATTCATAACGCCCATTTTAATTATTTTCTTCCTTTTTTATTTCTTCATAAGCAGAAGTGGCTGCTATTGCGCCTTCTCCACAAGCGGTTATAACCTGTTTTAATGGATTATTTGTAATATCTCCTGCTGCAAAGATTCCTTTAATATTTGTCTTTTGAAATTTATCTGTTATTATATATCCGTTCTCTGTTTTAATTCCTAAACTTCTTGAGATAGTTTTTTGAGGAATAAAACCTATTTCAACAAATACCCCATCTAATTTAATATTTTTACCATTATCTAATTTTACACCTTCTATAGAATTCTTTCCATAAATCTCTGTAATATTTGAATTAAAAATAGATTCTATTTTATTGTTTGCTTTTAATTCTTTTAACCAGGCAGGATCTACTTTGGTAAATTTATCTTTTCTATAAATAATATAAACTTTTTTTGCATACTCTGCTAACAATAGTGCTGCTGTAATTGCAGCATTTCCCCCTCCAACAACTCCTGTAATTTTGTCTTTAAAAAAAGCGGCGTCACAAGTTGCGCAATAACTAATTCCTCTGCCTAAGAATTCATCTTCTTTAAGGATATTTAATTTCCGTTTCTCTCTGCCTATTGCTAAAATTATTTTTTTTGTTGAATATTTTTGTTTATTTGTTTTAACAATAAAAAATTCTTTTTTTTGTTTTATATCTAATATTTCTTCTTGTTTTATTTTTCCTCCCAATTCTTCAAGATGATTTACTATCTTTTGCGTTAATTCAAATCCGCTTATATTATTTTGAGAAGGATAATTACACACCCTGTGCGCTTCAGAAATTGTCCCTCCTTGAAGGATTCCAATCACTAAAGAATCAAGATTATATCTTCTAGCATAAATTGCCGCAGTTAAACCAGCAGGTCCTGCCCCAATTATAATTAAATCATAAACTTTTTCTTTCATTTTATTTTCCATTGTTTAATTTTAGGATAAATCAATTTCCTCACTTAATTCTTCTTTTAACATTTCTTTTGGACGCAAACCAATAAATTCTTTAATCACTTTTCCGTCTTTGAAAAGTTTCATATTTGGTATGCTTTGAATTTGGTATTGTAAGGCAAGCATTTGATTTTCTGGAACTTCTGTATCTAGCTTTCCTATTTTTAGTTTACCTTCTAATTCTTCTGATAATTCATTTAATGCTGGAGCCATCATCAAACAAGGCTGACACCAAGGTGCCCAAAAATCCACTAAAACAGGAATTTTTGACTTAAGAACTTCTTCTTCAAAATTATCGCTTGTTATTTTAATTGTTTTTGACATTTTTATTTTTCCTCCTGATTTATTTTATTATTTATTTTGATTTTCTTAAATTTGATAGTGCCCAAAATAATCACTATTGGTTTAAATAGTTTGTGGTATAGTGAATTAATAAATGGTTTAAAGTCATAAGCCAATAAAAATAAGCTGCCTTTTATTTTATTAATCACAATAAAATTTAAAAACAAAAATATCATTTTAAAAATATGAATAAAGCAATTAGTATAATATTAGGAATTATTCTTATTCTAGCTCCGATATTGATTGTATTGAATGTTCCTATTTTTTATGGTTGGGGAACTGCAGCTGTCGAGTTTTTGAAGGGCGGCGTAGTTATCTTGGTTGTTTTGATAGGAATTGCCTTAATAGTTCTTGGAATAACAGAGTAAAAATAATAGAATAAGAATAACAGAATAATATAATAATACAAAAAAGAAGCATATGAAAAAGTAGACAAAAGTATTAATAGTTTTTTTAATTCTTTTAATTATGATTTCAAGTTTATGTATTAAATGCAAGGGTAGGGGTTGGTGTGGTAAGCCTTGTAAGATTCTAGCCAGGCTTAAACAATTTCAGCCAAAAATTAAGAAAGAGTTTTCTGGTTCCTCGCCTCCTGAAATTTTTGTTGGCCAGCACGGTTATCCAAATGTTTTTACTGGAATTCTTGCCCCAACTGAATATGGGCATACAGAAAAATTTAGTTTACCTGAAGAATGGCACAAGGATAAAGCAAGTATTAAAGATATTCTAACTTATAGATCAAGGATGATTTATTCTCGATTTGTTTCAAACATAAAAAATGCAAGAAAAAGAAAAAATATCCAAAGTAAACAACAATCAAGACTTTTTGATTTAATGCAGGAAATAAGTTTGGCAAGTAAAGCTGTTGATGCAAGTTTCAAGCTCAAAAAGAAGCCCAAAATAAAAATTAGATTAGATGCCCATGTGCCTTTGATTGGTAATCCTGCTCCCCTTAAATCAGCAAAACTTGAATCAAATCCAAAAGTTGAAAGAAAAGTTGATTATTTAACTAATGATACAGATGTTAAAGCTGTTCAGGCCATTAATGAACTTTATAAATCAAAAATTAATATTAGTCAGATTATTAAAATTCTTAGTGCTGGAATGTTGGGTGTCAAGATTCAAAGAAGACTTGTTCCAACTAGGTGGTCTGTAACTGCAACTGATGACACCATATCTAAAATGCTTCTTGAAAAAATCAAATATTATCAAGAGATATCCTCTTTTATGTTATTTCATGCAAATTATCTTGGAAATTATTATAATATAATTTTAATTCCTGGTTGTTGGTCATTTGAAGTAATTGAAGTATCTAGTGAGGGATATTTTGGTCAGGGTAAGGAAAATATAGCAACATGGCAAGATTATGAATTTTTTAAAGGTCGTAAAAAATATGCTTCTAGTGTAACAGGGGCTTACTATGTTAATCGTCTTGGTGTTTGTGAATATCTTACAAAAATCAAAAGACAGGCTTCATGTCTTGTTTTTAGAGAAGTTAGGGAAGAATACTGGGCCCCTTGTGGTGTGGGGATTTTAAGAGAAGCAACACGAGAAGCTATGTCAAAAAAACCACAAAAATTTAATACAATAAAACAAGTTCTTAAGGAAGCTCAGAAAAATTTTAAACTTCCTATTGAAATTTTTACTTCAAAAAGCAGGATACTTAACAATTTTAAAAAACAGAGAAGATTGAAGGAATTTTTTTAGTAAGCAATTTCTAAACTATCTAATTCATATTCTATAATATATTGGAAATTCCATAATCTTTTATTTTCTTTATCTAAACTTTTAAAATATTTTCTTTCTAATATTTCTTTAAATTCTTTTTCTTTTGTTAATAAAGGTCCATCTATTTTTTCTTTTAATTCTAGGACAAGATCATAATTATTATTTAAAATTTCTGCAAGTCTTTTAATTGCTGGTTCATAATCTTTATCATGGGGATTATACCATTTAATATAAGGAGCTAAATTTTTAATTCCTTTATTTCCTTCTTTTGCTCCAAAATAATCTAATGTAAAAGCAGTAGCATCTGCAAGAGTAAATACATTTATTTCTCCATCATTATCTCCATCTTTAGCATGTTCATTTAGGGCTTTAGGCATTCCTTGAGTTATGCCCCCAGCCCCAGCACTAGAAGAAGGATCAAAAGGATTAAGAATAATTGGTTCTTCAAATAAACAATCTAAATTTATAGAGGCATAATTTCTTACCCAGGTTTTTTTACCAAAAGTAACTGTAGAAAGCAATGAATTAAATACTTTATATTCTCCAAGATATCTGCCTAAATTAGTTTCATGTCTAATTAAACTAATTAAATGTGCTATTGAGGTTGGATTTTTTAATTCAAATTTTTGCGCTTTATTATGAAGACTATCATGATTAACAGCCCAGTAAGCAATGCATTCTTTGACAGACTGTTCATTTAAAAAAGAATCATAACGATTTCCTGTTTTATTTTTTTTCTTATTATTTTTGTTTGTATTTATTTTCCTTTTTTTTGGTCTAAATTCTGGATGTAGTTTAAATCTTTCATCAGTTAATTTAGAAACAATAAAAGAAGTTCCGTACTTTTTTTCTAAATTATTTATTTCATTTCTAAATCTTTTTTCTTCTATTTTATTTAAATTATTGTTATAAGTTATTGTATTTAGTTTTAAATTTAATACAAACTTAGGATTTTGTTCCAAAAAATTTGTTATTTTTTTTATTTTTTTTGATTCGTATTTTGTTGTTTCAATTAAATCATCAAGTTTTTTGGTTTGTTGGTCTGTTTTAAATTGGGTTATTTTTTGTCCTGCGTTCCATAATTTTTCTTGAGCTTTAATTAATTGAAATGAAGAATAAAAACTTAAACTACCAAAAAATATACTGGCTGCTAAACAAGTTAAAAGATGCCAATATTTATCTAAGTTCATAAATACTTTACAGAATAAGAATTTTTAATCTTTATTGCACTTTTTTGATTATATTGTTCTTTACTTAGTTAATTCTTCAACTTCTTTTTTGCCTTTTTCAAGTTCTTCTACTTGGTCTTTGTCTAGTTTCAAGAGCATGGTTTGAAATTCTCCAATATGTGTTTTTTCTTCTTTTGCTATATCTACAAGAATTTTTTTTACATCTTGGTTTTCTGTCATTGCAGCTAATTGTTCATAAAAACTGACTGCATCTAGTTCTGCAACCATTCCAAGTCTTATAATTTCCATATCAATCTGATCTTTTGGAACTTTACTTAAGTCTTCTGGAATTTTTGATAACATTTTTTATTTTCCTCCTTTTTGATTTATTTAATATTATTTATTAATTAAATTCCCCAGGTGGCTAATTCTTTTCTTTTTATTTTAGCTATCTCCTGAAGTATTTTTATTTCATCTGGACTTAAATATTTTTTGTTTTTTTTCAATTCTCTGAATTCTCTTTCTGTTAGGGCTGAATAAAGAATTTGGCTTTCTTTAACTTGTCTACCAAAGGTAATTTTTGGCAGGCTGATTGCTACTTCCTTTCCTGCTTTAACTTTTTCAACACTTTTATTTTCATGTTGAATTGCTTTTATTTTAGTAATTTCTTTTCCTTCTTCATTCATTAGAATTATTCCAGCCTTAAGGGTTCCTACTTCTATTTTAACTCCAAAAATTGCTGGTTTGCTCTGTCTAAAGCAACAATTTCTCATAATACTTAGTTTGCAGGGCATTGTTAAATCAGCTAATTTTTCTCTTTCAATTTCAAGCTCTTTTTCTTCACGCCATTTTGAAAGCTCTTCGGTGATTTTATAAATAATATTACTTTCTATGATTTTAATTTGTTCATTTGTTTCAGTTTCTTGCTCAAGAGAGACATTAAATCCAACAATGACTGCTTCAATAGGGTTTGTTTCAAGATTTGATGATGCTAAGGCCATATCTTGTCTTGTTATATTTCCTATTTCAGCTTTTTTGATACGAATACCTTCTTTTCTTAATAAAAATAAAAGAGCTTCAAGACTTCCGAGAGATTCTGCTTTAACAATTATTCCTTCTTTTTCTAACTGAAGAACTTGTTCAATTTCTTTTTGAAGAGATTCTTTTAATTCATTTATTTGCTCTGGTTTTGTTTCTTTTGTAACAATGAAAGGCATTCCTGGTATAATTTCTTCTGTTGTTGGCAAATGAAGTTTGATTCCACAAGAAGCTTTTACTTCTTTTGTTGTTTTGAAACCTTTTCCTAGAGATTCTGCTTCAAATAAAGCTCTGATTTTTGTGTCAATAGCTTTTCCTAAAGTTGCTATAATTAAAGTGTCTTTTTTTGAAAGAATTCCATCATAAAGAATAGCTTCTATAGTGATTATACTTTTTTCTTTTTTAACTTCAAGTATTGTGCCTTTACCTTCTTTGTTTAAGGTTAGTTTTCCTTTAAGAAATCTTTGAGCTAGGCCTGATAACATAACAACCAATTCTGAGATGCCTTCATAAGTTTTTCCAGAACACGGAATTAAAGTTATTTGTTTTGTAAAATCACTAACACGATAAAAAATATCAGAATCAAACCCTAGAGTGTTTAGTGTATTGATTATTCTGAATAATTTTTTTTCAAAATCTTTTTTTGTAAATTCGGCTTGTTTTTCTATACTTTCTTTAAGGTCTTCAGATTTTTTTGTCCAACCAGTAATTATATCTATTTTATTAAGTGCAATTATGAATGGAACTTTGCTGGATCTAAGAACATCAATACTCTCCCGAGTCTGTTCCATGATGCCTTCATTAATATCAACAACAAGAATAGCAAGATCAGCAAGAGCTCCCCCTCTTTTTCTTAGATTAGTAAAGGCTGCGTGTCCTGGGGTATCTATAAAAAGAAAACCAGGAATTTCAAGTTTAATTTTATATTTTTCAAGTAAGATTTTACAATTTGCTTTGATTATTTCGCTTGGAACTGTTGTAAAGGAAATTTTTTGTGTTATTTTTCCGGGTTCTTTAGCTGCAAGACAAGTGCCTCTGATTGAATCGAGAATTGTGGTCTTGCCATGATCAACATGACCTGCAACAGTCACGATAGGCTGCCTTATTTGTTTTATATTTATGTTGGTTTTATTGGTCATTTTTTTGGTGTTTTTTATTTTGATATTATTATGAATAGTTTAAAACAATTAAAAAAGGTTACTATGAAAAGAAAATAAGGAAAAAAGAAAAAATTTATTTTGAATTGTTAGCTAAACTTTCTATATCTGATTGACTAAAATCAACACCATAGAAAGTAGCATTTACTGGTCCAATATAATTTCCTTTAGAATCATAATATTTTCCATCAACTTTTCCGCCATCAATTACTTTATCACCAGACCAATAGTGTGGATGTGTTCCTTTTCCTAAAACTAAATATTTGCCATTTGGAAATTCAAGAGTGTCTCCTGGAAAACTTTTATCTAAATAAGGATCAACATAAGAACTATCTCCTTCTCTTATAGGACCAGGAATAGCAGGAGCTTGTACTTTTGTTTTTAATGGTTGATGTTTTTTACAAGCTTTTTCAAAATCTGCTCTTTGAGAGCAACCTAAACCAAGTAAAAAAGCAATTAGACTAAGAGTACCAAAAGTTTTTGCCCCTTTATTTTCTATTAAATTTTTTATCATTTTAATTGTCTCCTTTTAATATATAATTAATAGAAACCGTATTTATAAAGCTTTCTGTTTGTGACTACGAATGAGTGACAATATTAATATAATTATTCAAATATAATGCTGGCATATCCAACAGCATTTGTGTAGTCTTTTGAAATCTCTGCACTCGTATAATATTTAAGGAGAGATGCTTTTGTTGATCCAAGAACTTTGCATGCTTCAATTGCTATAACTATTGCAGAAGTTCCACAAATAGTTGTTTTTATTGCTTTATTATAAAAATTCTTGCTATCTAGTTTTAAAATATAATTAATTGATTCTCTGTCTAATTCTTTGAGTCTTATTCTTGCCTCGCTTGTTGGAAAAGGCAAGAAACCATAATTTCTACCATAATGGGTGAAATCACTACTTGCTATTATAAAGACATTATTATTGAGTTCTTTAGCAATTTTTGCAATTTTTTTCCCTAAAGCTAAACATTTATCATATTCAAGAGTTGAAATGATAATAGGAACAATTTTTATTTCCTTTTTTACCATTCTAGAAAGATATTGTAAAAAAGGGATTTGAACTTCAAGACTATGTTCATTTTGATGAGCTGCCCTGTCTTCTTGTAATCCTAAAAAAGAGGTCTCTTCAATTAATTTTGCTCCAAATTTTGTATCATTTTTCACTACCCCTAATGGAGTTTCAAAATCATCAAAACTAATTGAAAATAAGGCATTTCCTTGACCACTATGGTTTGGTCCAAGTAAAATGAAAGTATCTGGAAAATTTTTTTTATTTAATTCTGCTAAAATTTTGTATGCCCAAGATGCGCATGGTCCGCTATAAAGATAACCAGCATGTGGAACAACACAGCCAAAAATCTTTTTTTCTTTTAATGGAACTTTTGGCATGTCTGGCCCTAATCTATGTCTAAAAGAAGATTCAATCTCTTTCTTTAAATTTTCTTTTGTTGCTGCATAAAATTGTCCAGCAACTATTGGTTTTCTCATTTTTATTTAAAAGAATAAATAACTATATAATTTTATCGCCGACTTGTAAAAATTATATTTAATTTACCTTTAATTTAATTATAAATCTTAATAAAAAGAAAAGGTTTATAAGCTTCATGATATTTTGAATTTACAACACAGAATAAACTTAAAAAGTTTTTGTGTTAATCACGAGGAAAAACTATGAAAAGATTTAATAAACGCGGCCCTACTAGAGGAGGTCCTAGAAAATTTAATAGAGGTGGTTTTCGGGATAATTCTAATTCTGGACCACAAGAAATGCATAAAGCAACTTGCTCTGAATGCGGTAAAGAATGTGAAGTTCCATTCAAACCAACTAAAGGCAAGCCAGTTTATTGTAAAGAATGCTTCAGAAAGAGAAGAAAATTTTAATTTTACAAACGTATAATTAAATATTGGGTACAATTTTTTCTTTTTTTATTATTTTTGTATTTTATTAGTTTTTATAACAAATTTAGGTTCAAGAGTTTTTGATTTAAAAAAGTTTATAAAAGTTCTTGGCTTTAGATTTATATGCTAAAAAAGAGGAAAACTAGAAAGAAATCTAAGAGAAAAAAAGAAAAAACTAAGAAAAAAATGAAAAAAACAAAGAAAAAGAAGAAAACAGAGAATCTAAAAAAAAGTACAATTACTAGCGTGGGTGTTGGTGAAAAAAGAATATCAAGGAGAGTTATAGCAATAATTATAGCTTCTGTTCTTGTTATATTATCTTTTCTTATAATCAAACCTTATTTAGGAGCATTGCTTTTTGGTTTGATTCTTGCCTTTATATTTTCTAAACCTTATAAAAAATTAAATAAATTGATTAAAAAACCAACAATAAGTTCTGCAATTGTTTGTTTGGTGGTTATTTTAATTATTGTGGTTGGATTATTTTTAATAGCTCAAATTGCAATTAAGGAAGCATTTAATCTTTTTGTATCAATTCAAAAACTTGATATTTTTAATCTTATAAATACTATCTTGGTTAGGGTATTTCCTGATTCTCCTGAGCTTACTAGACAAATAACAACCTCATTACAACAAGCTCTAATATCTTTAACAAATAGTTTTATGAATCAACTTGGAAAAATTTTGACAAATGTACCACAGTTATTTATACAATTTTTTATTACATTCTTTGTCATGTTTTACTTTTTAAAAGAAGGAGATAATGTTACTAAATTTATTTATGAAATGTTGCCTTTTAGTCGCGAAGTCAATGAAAAATTTATTAAAAGATCTAGAGAAGTTGCCCACGCTACAATTTATGGCCAGATTATAATAGGGATTCTTCAAGGTATTGTTGCGGGTATTGGTTTCTATATTTTTAAAGCCCCATCACCATTGTTCTTTACAATTTTAGCTATTCTTCTTTCAATTTTGCCTTTTGTTGGTTCATGGCTTGTTTGGTTTCCAGTTGCTTTGGCTATGATTGCTGCTGGTGATGTTTTAAATGGTGTTTTATTAATGATTTTTGGTCTTATTGTGGTTGGAATTATTGATGATATTATAAGGCCTTTCGTAGTTGGTAAAAAAGCAAAAATTAATGCCCTGATTGTTTTAATAGGGATGTTGGGCGGTCTTATTTTATTAGGTCCTGTTGGCTTAATTATTGGACCAATTATTTTAGAATATCTATTAATTTTTGTAGAACTTTATAGGATAGGAAAAATAAAATTTGCTTTTTAATTTTTAAAAAAGAAAAAATAGAGATTAAAAGTAAATAAGAAATAGAAGTAATAAGTAAGAAATAAGAAAAAGACTGAGATAAAAAGAGGTAAAAATCAAAATTAAAGATGTTATTAAAAGTTAAAGCTTTACGTTTGCTTGCGGGCCGTCCTATAGCTATTTTGCATGAAGAAACTGCTCACTATCTTAATTTACATGTGGGAGAACGAATTAAAATAAAAAGATATAGGAAAAAAAAGGAAATAATTGCCCCTACAAATCTTACAGGTGGCAAGACTATTCTTAATAAGTGCGAAATAGCTCTTTCTCAAGAAATTATTAAAGACCTAAATCTAAGAAGTAATGAAATAGTGGAAATTAATCCAACTTTTAAGCCAATAAGTGTTTCTTACATCCTTAAAAAATTAAAAAATCAAGCTCTTACATTTACAGAAATTTATTCAATTGTTTCTGATATAGTTAATAATGAAATTACTGAAGTTGAAGTGGCTTTTTTTGTTTCTTCTGTTTATTTTAATGGTATGAATATTGATGAAATAACTAATATGACTAAGGCAATGGTTAAAACTGGTTATCAACTTAAATTTGATAAACCTATTGTTATGGATAAACATAGTATAGGGGGAATTGAAGGAAATAGAACCACCCCAATTGTTGTAAGTATTCTCGCTTCAGCTATTGATCAACTTAAAATGAAAGCAGTTATTCCAAAAACATCATCTAGGGCAATAACAAGCGCAGCAGGAACAGCAGATGTAATAGAAACTATAACTAAGGTTGAATTTTCAGTTCAAGAGATGAAAAAGATTATTAAAAAAACAAATGCTTGTCTTGTCTGGGGAGGTTCATTAGGGTTGGCTCCGGCAGATGATAAAATTATACAAGTAGAAAGAATTCTTTCATTAGACCCAGAAGCGCAGCTCATTGCTTCGATTTTGTCAAAAAAACTTTCTGTTAATGCAACCCACGTTCTTATAGATATTTCATACGGTCCTGGCGCTAAAATTAAAAACAAAAATAATGCCATTAAATTAAAGAAAAAATTTGAAAAAGTAGCATTAAAATTAAATTTGAATATTATAGTTACTTTAACAGACGGTTCTCAGCCTCTTGGAAAAGGTGTTGGCACAATTTTAGAGATGAAAGATGTTATAGATATATTAAAACAAGAAAAAGATCGCCCTATAGACCTTGAAAATAGATCTCTTTTTCTTGCATCTGAACTTCTTTCTTTTGTAAAAAAAATTAAAAGACAAGAAGCAGAAATAATATGTAAAGGAATTCTTATGTCTGGCCAAGCATTTAAAAAATTTGAGCAAATAATTAAAGCCCAGAAAGGGAACTTATTAAATTTAAAAGATAAATTAAAACCAGGTAAATTTAAAGAAGAAATCAGGGCAAAAAACCCGGGCATACTTGTTGAAATAAGTAATAAAAAAATATCTTCAATAGCTAGAATTGCAGGTTCTCCAACAGATCATGGGGCTGGAATTCTTTTATATAAACATTTGAATGATAAAGTTAAAAGAAATGAAAAAATCCTTACTATTTATGCTGAAACACAGCGAAAACTTAATAATGCAAAAAATCTTGCTGAAAGAATTAAACCAATAATTATTAAATGATTAAATTTTTAAGTCACTTTTTCTTTTTATATTGATGAAAAGAGGATTAAAATGAAAACCCAAATAAATCAAATTTTAACAAATGTAGGTAAAAAAATTATTCCAGCAGAAAAAGAAAAACTTTTCTTAGATAAAACCCTTATTGAATTTGAAAAAAAATTAAAACCTAAACTAAAGAAAAAAGGAGCCAAACTTTTTATTGGGGGAAGTTTTGCAAAAAAAACTCTTGTAAAGCGGGATATAGGTTATGATATAGATATTTTCATAATGTTTTCTTATACAAAATATAAAATAAAAAATAAAAAATTATCAAAATTCCTTGAGCAGATTCTCAAAGCAGCTAAATTAAAATTTGTTAAATTAAAAGGCTCTAGAGATTATTTTCAAATTAATTTTAAAGGTTTAAATATAGAATTAATTCCTATTTTGAATATTAAGAAAACTTCTCAAGCCCTTAATATTACAGATATTTCACCTTTACATGTTATTTATATTTTAAAAAAGATAAAAAAGAATAAAAAGTTGAGCAATGAAATTAGATTAGCTAAAGCTTTTTGTTATGCTCAGGATTGTTATGGTGCAGAAAGTTATATTAAAGGATTTTCTGGATATAGTCTTGAAATTTTAGTAAGTCATTATGGTTCTCTTGCTAAATTTATTAATACAGCTGCAAACTGGAAGTTACCAACAAGATTAGAAAAAAAAATTGTTATTGATCCGTCAAAACTTTACAAAAATAGAAATGAAGTCCTAGAAAAAATTAATGAATCAAAATTACATTCCCCTATTATTATTGTTGATCCTGTTCAAAAAGAAAGAAATGTAGCGGCAGCATTGAGTTATAAAATTTTTGAAAGATTTATTGGGGCATGCAATTCTTTCTTAAAGAAGCCAAGTGAAAAATTTTTCTTTAAAGAAAAATTAAATTTGGATAAACTAAAAAGAGATGCAAAGAAACTTAATGCTGAATTTGTATCTATTAAGGCTCTTAGCACAAAAAATAAAATTGATATTGCAGGAGCTAAATTAAAGAAACTTTATGAATTTCTATTCTTCTTTTTAAAGAAAAATGGATTTAAAGTCCTTAAAGGATTTTTTGTTTTTTCTGAGGAGACCTTGGAAGCAAAATTTTATTTTATTTTAAGAGAACCAGCAAAAACTTATATTATTGCAGGACCACCTATTAATATCCAGCCAAAATATGTTGAGGCTTTTAAGAAAAAATGGCACAGGGCTTTTGTAAAGAAAGGAAGACTTTATGTTAAAACAAAAAGAAAGATATCTAGTGTTAAGCAACTTATTAAGATAATTTCTAAGAATCAATTGAAAGAGATGGGAATAAAAAAAATAAAAACTTAAAAAGTCTTACTTAAATCTTTGAGATATCTTATTTGTTCTTTTTTTAGTTTTTTAAACTGCCATTTATTAAGTTTAAGAATATTTTCAATAGCATGTTCTGCAGTTACAATGAAAGGAGTTATGACATAATTTGCTCCTGCTTTATACATTTCAAGAGCATCATCAATTCTTTGGGCTGTTGCTACAATAAAAACTTTTGGAAGTAGTTTTTTAAAATAATTTATTATAAGAAGATTATCTTCTCTTTTTGGAATAGTTGAGATAATAACTTTAAGTTTTGCTAAAGGAAGGTGATTGAAAATTTCTGTGTTTGAAATATCTCCATATACTGCTGAAATATTTTTTCTTTCAAGAGCTTTAATTATTTCTGGATCAAAATCTACAGCAAGTATTCTGCGCCCATATTTTTGAAGTTTTTTAATAAAGACAGTACCCATTCTATGACATCCAACTAAGAGGATAGTTTTTCTTTGTTGGAATTTATATTTTGTTTTTTCCTTGTTTGTTGGAAGTTTTTCAATAATTTTGATTAGACCAATAGATTTTGAATAGATTGTTGTACTTCCACGAATAAGATAGGGTGTTAGGGCCATACTGATTATAGCTATAAGTACAATAAGATTAAAAGTTTCCTGAGCAAGAACTCCTAAAATCAACCCTTGTAAAGCTAGAATTAATGAGAATTCAGAAATTTGGGCTAGACTAAAACCTGTTAGGGCACACGTTCTTGGTTTATAACCTGCCAATCTTATAAAAAAAGCAGTTATAAAAGGTTTAGCAATTAAAACAAGTCCTAAAAGTATTAAGAATGGAACAATTAATTTTATTATATTAAATGATGTAAGCAACATTCCTAGTGAGACAAAAAAGATAATTGCAAAAAAGTCTCTTAATGGTCTGATTTTTGATACAATTTCTGTTTTGTAATGTATGTTTGCAAGAGCAAGACCTCCAACAAATGCTCCAATAATAATAGAAAGACCTAAGAAATAACTAATAGCAGAAAATAAAAAAACAAAAGCTAGAGAGATAATAAATAAAAGTTCAGTTGATCTAGAAGCAAAAGTAAAAAGTGGTTTTATAATTGTTAAATTCAGAAAGAATGCAATCAATAACAACAAAGCAATTTTAATAATAGCAAGATAAATAAAAAATTGTGTAATTTTTCCTGACAAAACAGCAAGAACAATTATGGCGACAATATCCTGAATCAAGAGAATACTTATTGCTATTCTTGAATGTAATGTATTAATTTCATATTTGTCGGCAAAAAGTTTGATTACAAGAATGGTTGAACTAAAACAAACAATAAATGCAAGGTAAAAAGCTTCTAATGTTGCAAAGCCAATATTTATCATAATAAAAAATGTGGCCATACCAATAATTATAATTTGAAAGATTCCTGAAATTATAGAACCAACAGATGTTTCTTTTAATTTATGTAAAGAAATTTCCATACCGGCTACAAAAAGTAAAAAAGCAATACCAATTTCAGCTAAAGCAGAAATCAGGATACTATTAGTAATAAGACCTAAAACAAGAGGGCCAATAATTATACCCGCGAGAATGTAAGCTGGTATCATTTCTTGTTTCATTAATTTGAGAACCAAAGCAAGAATAGCTGCAATAATAATTATAATTCCTATACTTAGAATTATAGATTGCGTTTCTGGAACTTGGGTCAGAGCATTTCTTAAAGAAGTTATTCCTTGAGAAAAACCTAAAATAAATTCTGTAAAATCAACCATCTTCTGTTCTTACTTTTTACCTCTTTTTATACAAGTAAAGAGAAAAATTAATATAAAAATATTTGCATTGAGTTAAATTTTTAATATCCTTTTTCTTATATTTTTTATGGAAAAAGGGGTTGATAGTATTTATTGGCATACTTTAAGTTCTACAGAAGCTGTCAAAAGATTGAAAAGTGATGTAAATGGTTTGGATGATGAACAAGTTTTTGAAAGATTAAAAAAATATGGTAAAAACGAGATAAAAAGAATTCGCCGTCTTGAACCGCTGAAAATTTTATTTGAACAGTTCAAGTCTTTTTTTGTTATCTTGCTTATTATTGCTGCAATAATTTCTGGATTAGTTTCTCATTGGATTGATATGTATATTATTCTTATAATTGTAATAATGAATGCGGGAATAGGTTTTTTTCAAAATTATAAGGCTGAAAGGAGTATTCTTGCTTTACGGAAAATGCTTGTTACTAAAACTAAAGTAATCCGTTCTGGTATTCTTAAAGAAATTAATACTAAAGAGGTTGTTCCTGGCGATATTCTTATTATTGATGAAGGTGATAAGGTTGTTGCGGATTGCCGTATTATTCAAACCAATGATTTACAAACAAATGAAGCTGTGTTGACTGGAGAGAGTGTTCCTGTAAATAAAAATTCTAGTATTTTAAATAGAGGAATAGAAATTTATGGCAGAGCTAATATGTTATATAAAGGAACTTCTGTTGTTAGAGGTTCTGCCAGGGCTTTGGTTGTTGCAACAGGAATGAATAGTGAATTTGGAAAAATAGCCGGATTAGTACAAAAAACAAGAACAGAAAAAACGCCACTTCAGGTTAAATTAGATAGTTTTGCCCGAAATCTTAGTTTTGTTGTAATTGGCATAGCTGTTCTTATTATTATTCTTGGTTTATCTTTTGGAATGGATAAACTTCAAATTTTCTTAACTTCAATTAGTTTAGCAGTTGCTGCAGTTCCTGAGGGTTTGCCTGCTGTTATTACAATATGTTTAGCCTTTGCTGTTCAAAGAATGTATAAATCTAATAGTTTGATAAGAACTCTTCCATCAGCTGAAACGCTTGGCAGAGTTACAGTGATATGTACAGATAAGACAGGAACAATAACAGAAGAAAAAATGAAAGTAACTGATTTATATTTTGATAATAAAGTAATCAAAACTAAAAATTTAATTAAAGGAAAAATTAAAAATAAAGCATTAAGACTTCTTTTTAAAATTAATTGTTTATGTAATAATGCCCGGATTGAAAAAATAAATGAGAAAGAAAATATTATTGGCGATCCAACAGAGGAGGCTATTCTTAAAATTTCCTCTGATTTTGGATTTGATAAAAAAACCCTGACCGAACAAAATCAAAGAATAGAGGAATTTGCATTTACTTCTACAAGAAAAATGATGTCAATAATTAGAGATTCTGGAGGTTCTGGAAATTCTAATTTTATTAGTTATGTAAAAGGCGCTCCAGATGTTGTTCTTGGAAAATGTACCAGAGAGTTTATTGGAAATTCTGATTTAAGATTAATAAATAGTAGAAGAAAAGAACTTATTAGTGTTTATGAAGAAATGGCTTCTCAAGGATTGCGTGTTTTAGCTTTTGCTTATAAAAAACTTGATAAAAAGAAATCATATATACAAAAAGATGCTGAATCAGACCTTATTTTTGTTGGTTTTCAAGGGATGTTAGATGCCCCAAGAAAAGAAGTAAAAGGAGCGATTGGACAAGCTAAGAAAGCAGGAATCAAAATTAAGATGATTACAGGAGATTCTATTCTGACTGCTAAAGCTGTTGCTAGCCAGATAGATATTAATGGAAGGGCTATTACTGGCTCTCAGCTAGATAATATGGGTGATGATGAACTTAAAAAACAAATAAAAGATATTGTGGTTTTTGCAAGAACAACCCCTGAACAAAAATTAAGAATAATTAATATCCTTAAAGAACAAGGGGAGATTGTTGCTGTTACTGGCGATGGTATTAATGATGCTCCTGCATTGAAGAGAGCTGATATTGGTATTGCTATGGGTATTAGAGGCGATGATGTAGCTCGTGAAACTTCTAATATTATTTTGCTTGATGATAATTTTGCTTCTATAATCAAAGCAGTCAGAGAAGGCCGTCGCGCTTATTCTAATATAAAGAAATTTGTAAAGTTTCTTTTGGCAACGAATCTTGGCGAGATTGCTGTAATTCTTTTTAGTATTATTGTTACAATGCCCCTTCCTCTCCTTCCTTTACATATTTTATGGATAAATCTAATAACAGATAGCACTCCTGCCCTTGCTTTGAGTAATGAATCAGCAGAGAAGGAAATAATGGAACAAAAACCCAAATCTAAAGAAGGAATTTTACATGGAATCTGGTTTTTTATATTGGTGGCTGGCCTGCTTGCTTTTATAGCCACCATTATGACTTTCTTAATATTTATGCCTCAATTAGATAAAGCAAGAACAGCTGCATTAACAACCCTTGTAATTTTTGAAATATTTTTTGTTTTCACATGTCGTTCAGACAAGCCTATTCAGAAGATTGGATTTTTTACAAACAAATTTTTAATTATAGCAGTTCTTGGTTCAATTGCTTTACATTTAATAGCAATGTATACCCCAATCAATAAATTTCTTTATATGATTCCACTAGGATTATTTGATTGGGTAAAAATCTTTGGTTTATCTATTTCTGGTCTTGTTTTTTTTGAAATAGCAAAAAATATAAGATATAAAATCAATAAAAGTAATAGAATAAAATAATAAAATGAAAAAAAGTAAAGGAAAAAAACAAAGATATAAAGAATTATCATATCTAAGTAAAGAGCTTAAGGAAGAGATAAAAAAGCCAAAACCAAGGACTAGAGCTCTTGAAAAGTTGTTTAATGAACTTTATGTTTATGCAACAAGAGATCATCTTACTGGTGTTTTTAATAGAAGAGTTCTTGATGAGCTTTTAAGTAAAGAAATATCAAAATCTATAAGACATAATCTTCCTTTGAGTCTGGTTATTCTTGATGTAGATGATTTTAAAAATTATAATGATAAATATGGTCATCTCCAGGGTGATATGGCACTTAGAACAATAACAAAAGTTGTTTCAAAAATGACGAGAAAAGAAGACTTTGTAGCTAGATATGGTGGTGAGGAGTTTATTATTGTTTTGCCAGATACAAAACTTGAAAAAGCAAAAGAAGTTGCTGAAAAAATTAGAAAAGCTATTGCTGAGACAAAAATTAAATTAATAAACAAGAGTATTGAAAAAAGTGCTGAGAAACTTACTGTTAGTATGGGGATTGCCCAACTTAATAAAAGAGATGTTCAGAATATGTTGGCTAGAGCTGATACTGCCCTCTATAAGGCAAAGGCCAAAGGAAAAAACCAGGTTTGTGTGATTGAATAGAATGACAAAAAGAATAAAGAAAGAATTATCAATTATTGCTGTTGTAATAGATAATCTAGAAATAACTAAAAGATTTATTTCTAGTATTAGACAATATACTAAAGGAAATTATGAATTAATTTTAATTGATAATGGTTCAAAAGACAAAAAAGCAATATCTTTTTTCAAGAAAGAAGCAGATATTTACTATAGATTTAATAAAATAATAGATTTATGTAAGGCGTGGAATAAAGGAATAGAACTTTCAAAAGGAAAATATATAGCTATTGTTAATAATGATACGGTTGTTCCTCCAAATTGGTTCCCCCCTTTAAAACAAGTTCTGAATAAAAATAAAAAAGTTGGAATGGTTAATCCAATGACTTATTGGACAATTCAAGGATATTTTAGATGGGAAATTTTAAGAAATTTTGATAAAACATTTTCAAAACCTTTTAAATTAGTAAAATTCAAGGATATGGCTTTGAATGAATTTAGTGTTTTTAATAGAAAAGCCCTCGTGGATGTTGGGGGGTATAGTGAAATCTATAAAAAAGCTGGTTCAGAGGATTTAGAAATGTGTTTTTCTCTATATAAAAAAGATTATGATATCTATATTGATCCAAGAGTCTTTGTTTATCATCAAGGAAATGCGTCGGAATTTGCTATAAGTAAAAAAACCAAAGATAAAATGAAAAAGATAAATTATAGATTATTTAAATCAAGATGGCCAAAATATACAAAAGATTGGGAATAAATTAAAAAATTAAAAAATGCTATGGATAAATTTATTATTTTTTGTAATGTCCTGTGCTGTTTTAGTAATTGCTGGTTCAATTCTTGTGAAAAGTCTTGTGAAGATAGCTGGATTTCTTAATCTAAGCGAGTATGTTGTTGCCTTCATAATTATGGCCTTTGCTACTAGTATTCCTGAGCTTTTTGTTGGAATAACTTCAGCTCTAGCTAGAAATACTGCACTTACTCTTGGAACTGTTATTGGTTCTAATATTGCTGATATTGCTTTGGTTGGTGGAATGATGATTCTTCTTGCTCGAGGCATTAAAATAAAAAGTAAAAAAATTACTAAAGATTCTTTATTTGTTGCACTTATAGCTACAGTTCCTCTTGTTTTATTTTTTATTGGAAAATCTATTTCGAGAATTGATGGTGGAATTCTTCTTGTTATTTTTGTTTTTTATTCATGGTATTTGATTAAAAGAAGGAAAAAATTCAGAGTAAAAATCAAAGAAAAGGTGAAAAAGACTGAAATAATTATTTGGCCAGTTCTTTTTATTATTGCTATTGTTTTACTTTATTTTAGTGCAGAAGCTGTCGTTGAAATTTCATCTATGATTGCTTTTGATTTAGCCTTGCCGCCAATAATTATAGGTCTGTTTTTCATAGCTATTGGAACTTCTCTTCCAGAGTTGGTTTTTGAATTAAGAGCAGTATTAATGCATCATCCTGATATGGCTTTGGGTGACTTGCTTGGAAGTGTTGCAGCCAATTCTACACTTGTTTTAGGCATAACTGCATTGATCTGGCCAATAACAGCCAACATCACGCTATTTTTTGTTAGTGGAATTTTTATGATTCTTATTTTATTTCTTTTTGCAACTTTCATAACATCAGGAAATAAATTATATATTATAGAAGGTGTCGCTTTGTTATTGCTATATGTTTTCTTTATAATTCTCCAGCTTTATTTACAGGGAACAATTAGATTTGCGACGTGATATTTAGATAATTTTATAAATATCTTATCAAATTGAATAATATGACAACTGATAAAAATACAATACGTTCTTATAATAACTATGCAGAAATGTGGGCAAAAGAACAGCGTAGTGGACAAAATAGCGCTCATGAATTTTTAGAAAAACCAACTATGTATAGCAAATTACCTAATCTAAAAAATAAATCTGTTCTTTGTGTTGGATGTGGTACAGGAGAAGAATGTAATTATATTAAATCTTTAGGAGCTAAGCGTGTTGTGGGTATTGATATTTCAAAAGGATTAATTAATTATGCTAAAAAAAGTTATCCTAAAATAGAGTTTTATGTTGTGAATATGGAAAAACTTAATTTTCCAAAGGCAAGTTTTGATTTTGTTTATTCAAGTCTTGCTTTACATTATATTAAAGATTGGACCAAGACTTTAAAAAATATATATGGGGTTTTGAAAAGAGGAGGAATATTCTTATTTTCTACTCATCATCCTTTAAAATGGGGTGGGGAAACAATAAGAAAAAAATATAAAAAATCTTTTTTGATTGGTTATGTTAAATATTACGACGGAAAAAAATATAAATTTTATGGAGATTATTTAAATTCTAGAAAAATAAAAGATACTTGGTTTAGAGATTTTAAAGTTGCTTTTTATCATAAACCCTTTTGTGAAATTATGAAAAATATTCTTGATTCTGGTTTTGAAATTATTGATTTTCTTGAACCTAAAGCAATTAAAGCCGCAAAAAACAAAGATAATTTTTTCTGGAAATGCCATCAAAAATTTCCTCTATTTATGATTTTTGAATTAAGAAAAAAATAATAATATTTTTTACTAGGATAAACAAATTATTTAATTTCGTTTAATTAGTTGAATTATGCTACAATAAAGTTTATAAAGGATATACTATATGTTGTTATTGTATTCAAAAGAGGCACAAGATATTGTATGTGTTTAAAATAGCTAAAAATTTAAAAATACTTGAAATCAAATAAATAAGTTAAACAAAAAATTAAATAAAAAGAGATAAAATAAAAAATGAGATGTCCATATTGCACAGGTAATACCAGAGTTCTTGACAAAAGAGATACAGAAAATATAACCAGGAGAAGAAGAGAATGCCAAAAATGTAAAAAGAGATTTACAACATATGAAAGAATTGAAACAAATCTTAGAATATTAAAAAAAGACAAGAGAAGAGAGGCATTTGACAGAGAAAAATTATTACTTGGTTTAATGAAAGCGTGCGAGAAAAGACCGGTAAGTCAAGAAACAATTGAAAAAGCTGTTGCTGAAATAGAAGCAAAATTAAGAGGTTATGGTCCTGAAATTCCATCTAAAATTATTGGTGAGATGGTTATGAAAAAACTCAAAAAAATTGATAAAATAGCTTATATTCGATTTGCTTCTGTATATAGGGCGTTTCAAGATATTGGTGATTTTAAAAAAACAATAAAAGAACTGAAATAAGTATCTTGAATAAATATCTAAAATAAATAACTGAAACAAATATCTAAAATAAATAACTGAAACAATTTAGAGGTTTAGAGTTTAAAATGATGAAAAAAATTCGCAAAAGAGATGGATCTATTGTAGATTTTGATGAGAAGAAGATTGTTAATGTTATTGAAAAATCATTTAAAGCTACAAAAGAAGTTGGAGAAGAGGCGGTTGAGATCAAAAAAATTTCTGAAAAACTGACGCATAAAGTTAATGTTATTATTGAAGATCAGCTTGCCCAGGGTCAAATTCCCTCTGTTGAAGGAATTCAAGATGTTGTTGAAAGAGTTTTAATGAGAAGTAATTATATTGAAACAGCTAAAGCTTATATATTATATAGGGAACAACATGCGAAAATAAGAGATATAACTAATAAAGCAAGCACTAATTTAATTTCTAATTATTTGGATAAAAAAGATTGGCAAGTTAATGAAAATAGTAATATGGATTATTCTTTGCAAGGTTTGAATAATTATGTATCCTCGGAAATTAGTAAAATCTATTGGTTAAATAGGGTTTATCCAAGAGAAATCAGAGAAGTTTATATTAATAATCAAATGCATATTCATGATCTAAGTCTTATTTCTGTTTATTGTGTTGGTTGGGATTTATTTGATTTGCTTTTAAAAGGTTTTAGAGGCGTTTCAGGTAAAGTGGAAACCAAACCTGCTAAACATTTAGTTAGTGCATTGGGTCAAGCAGTAAATTTCCTTTATACTTTACAAGGTGAAGCGGCTGGAGCTCAAGCATTTAGTAATTTTGATACTTTGTTGGCCCCTTTTATAAGATATGATAATTTAAGTTATAAACAAGTTAAACAACATCTGCAGTTTTTTTTGTTTAATGTTAATGTTCCTACAAGAGTTGGATTCCAAACCCCTTTTACAAATATAACTTTGGATTTAACTGTTCCTTCTTATTATGCTAAAAGTCCAGTAATTATTGGTGGAAAAACTCAAAAAGAGGTTTATGGAGACTTTCAAAAAGAAATGGATTTATTTAATAAAGCCTTTCTTGAAATAATGGCGGAAGGAGATTTAAAAGGAAGAGTTTTTACATTTCCAATTCCAACTTATAATATTACTAAGGATTTTGATTTTGAGAATCCCACCTTAAAAAAATTATGGGAAATAACTGCTAAATATGGTATTCCTTATTTTTCTAATTTTATAAATTCTGATATGAATCCAGAAGATGCTAGGAGCATGTGCTGCCGTCTTAGAATAGATAATAGACAATTAAATAAAAGGGGAGGGGGTTTATTTGGTTCTTCTCCTAAAACAGGTTCAATAGGTGTTGTTACAATAAATCTGCCACAAATTGGTTATTTATCTAAAAATAAAGAAGAATTTTTTCAAAGATTAGAAAAATTAATGATATTAGCAAAAGAAAGTTTAGAAATAAAAAGAAAAGTGCTTGAGAAATTTACAAATGAGGGTCTTTATCCTTATACAAAATATTATCTAGAAGATATAAAAAATAGATTTAATGAATATTGGAAAAATCATTTTTCAACCATAGGGTTAATTGGAATGAATGAAGCTTGTTTAAATTTGCTAGGTGTCAGCGTAACTAATGAAGAGGGCAAAAAATTTACAATAAAAGTTTTAGATTTTATGAGGAAAAAATTATTAGAATTTCAAGAAGAAACCGGAAATAATTATAACCTAGAGGCCACCCCTGCAGAAGGAACAGCTTACAGATTGGCTAAAAATGATAAAAAAAGATACCCAAATATAATCTGCGCTAATGAAGAAGAATATAAAAAAGGAGCAGAACCTTTTTATACTAATTCAAGTCAATTACCTGTGAATTATACTGATGATGTTTTTGAAGCTTTAGATTTACAAGATGAAATCCAAACAAAATATACTGGAGGAACTGTTTTGCATCTTTTTGCAGGCGAGAAAATTGGAGACGCCAATTCTGTCAAAGCATTAGTTAAAAAAATATGTACTAATTATAGTTTGCCTTATTTTACTATAACCCCAACTTTTAGTGTATGTCCTAGTCATGGCTATATAAGTGGCCAACATGAAAAATGCCCTACTTGCAACACACCCTGCGAAGTTTATTCAAGGGTTGTTGGTTATCTGAGACCAGTAAAGCAATGGAATCGGGGTAAAAAAGAAGAATTTAAACAAAGAAAAACTTTTAAGATGTAAAATTTCTGAATATAAAATTTTAAAATATAATATGCAATAAAATAAAAAATAGAGAACATAAATTATAAAAATGTTAATAGGTGGTTTTCAAAAATTTTCATTAATAGATTATCCTGGAAAGATTTCTTGCATTATTTTTACACAAGGATGTAATTTTAGATGCCCTTATTGTCATAATCCGGAACTTGTGAATAATGAATTATTTCAAAAACCAATGGATGAAAAAGAAATTTTTTCATTTTTAGAAAAGCGAAAAGCAAAACTTGAGGCAGTAGAGATTACTGGGGGTGAGCCAACTTTACAACCTGATTTATTAAGTTTTATAAAAAAAATTAAAGACATGGGTTTTTTAATAAAATTAGATTCAAATGGAAGCAATCCAGAAATAATTAAAAAAGCTATTCAACTTGGATTGGTAGATTATTTTGCAATGGATATAAAAGCTCCTTTAGAAAGATATAAGGAAGTTACTAATTCTTCAATAGAACCAAAAAAAATTAAACAAAGTATTGATCTTATCAAGAATTCTGGTTTAGATTATGAATTTAGGACAACAATTACAAAACAACTTAAAAAAGAAGATATTTTAAAAATTGCTCAACTTATAGAAGGAACAAAAAAATATGTTTTACAGCAATTTATTCCATCAAAGACCCTTGATCCAGAATTTGGAGAGATGAAACAATATTCAAAAGAAGAATTAGAAAATTTTAAGAAAAACTTACAGCCTTTCTGTGAAAGCATTGAATTAAGAATTTAGTAAGGTCTAATTAAAAATAATAAATAAAAAAGAAAAAAAGATTAAAGAAAATCTTCTATGTTTCCAAGTTCTGTGTCATTCATTTCTAAATCAAGATTATTAATGTCATCATTCATATTTTCAAGATTCTCAAGATCTGAATTAAGGTCTTCTGCGCTTACTTCTTTTCCTCCACAACCGGCTCCTGAAACAAGCAAAACCCCTAATAATAGAGCTATAACTAAAAGTGTTGTAATTATCTTAACTGCCATTTTAGTTGTTTATTCTTATTCAGGCTCTTCTTCCTCTTCAGCCCCTGGTTCTTCTGTTTCTTGAACTTCACCTTGACAAGATCTCAACTCAATAATTATTTCTTTAATGGTTGTATGGGCTTCTTTAAGCTTAAGCTGAGCTAATTGGTTCTGGGCATTAGCTTGTCTTAATATCTCTGTATCTGGTTCTTTATTTTCTACAGTTTCTTTAAATTGTTCCCACAAAGTTCTTGACTCTTCATAAATCAGTTTTGTTTCATCTATCTGGCTATTAAATTGTTCTTTAAGTGATTCAAGTTCTTCTGTCTCGCAATCTTCACCATATTTTTCAATTAAATTGTTAAGATTTGTTTCAAGATGTTCAGCTCTTTGAACAATTAAACCAATTCTATTAAGAACAACAAGTCTTTTTGCAATTCTAAATTTAAAATGGCTCTCTGTCATTGTTTGTCTAATTTCTTCAGTAATCTCTTTAATTTCTTCTTCATCTGCATTTTCTACTCTTAAACAAATATCTTCAAGCTTTACTTTTTGATTTTGTAAAGTTTCTTTTAATGCGGTTTTTTCTTCATTACTGATTTTTTTTATGTTATCTATTCTATTCTCAAAATTAACAAAAACATTTTCATTTCTTGAACAAACTCTTAAAAGGACATTTTTAACAAGTTTTTGAACACTGTCTTTTATTAGCAAACATTGCGCATTTTCACTATCCTTACATTTTGCAATTTCTTGTTTAATTCCTTCTCTGAATGAACTTTCTTTAAGTCTTTCTCTTACAGTTTCAACATTTTCTTTTGTCCAACTTATTGAAGATTTTTCATTTGAAGCTACATTTGAAGCTACTGCAACTTGTCTTTCAATAGCAAGAGTTGCAGGAAGCATACCGACTAAAAGGATTATAGCTATTATTAATGCTAAAAATTTCATTTTAAATACCCCCTTTCAAATTTTTTATTTTATTTTTATTTATTTTAATCATTTTCTTGATTGAGTATAGGTTGGCTTTGATTCTAAATTTACTTGGTTTATAAAATAATCAGTCAGGTGTTCAAGAGTTTTCTTTTCTTGTCTTTCCTTTTTTTCATCTTTTACCCCCCATTCTTTATCTGGAAGTTCATTACTTGGCACATCAAGATTCTCTAATGAAAACATTCTTGTGAAATATAATGAATCTTCAATATTTTTAGTATCTTTTCTCTTTTTTTCTTTGATTTTAATACCTAATCCTATTTTTTCAACTAAATTTTTTACATAGTTTCTAAAATTATTTTCAAGTTTAAGATAAATTATTTTATTTTTTTTAATACCCAATTTTTTAGTAATATTTAAAATATTTTCTCTACCAACATCTTTATAATTTCCTAAAATGATGTGGCCATATTTTTCATTAGAATTTTCAGAAATTAATTTTAAAAGGTCTTTAGAATAAATAAATGTTAATGATTTTGCATTTCCTCCAGCAATTTTTTTAATTAAATATTTGGCCCTATGGTTAGGACCTTCATTATAATTAGATTTAAATCTTTCTTCAAGAATGATGATTTTCTTATTTCCAACAATTAAATCAAAATTAATTTCCATTTTTAAATTACTCCAACTTTATAAGGTGATTCAAGATCTTTAATTAGTTCTTGTATTGATAATTTATCTTCTAATTTTGGTAAATGATTTATATTTTCTTGAGTATAAAATAATGTTATTGGTTTGTGTTCTGGCCCTTTTGTATAATTAGAAATATAAGATTTAAATTCATCTTCACTAATACTTTTACTATTATTTTTTGTATCTAAGATTTTACCCCTATAACAATACCAACTTAGAATACTTCCTAAATTAGTTTCTATTCTTATAGATCCCATAAATTTACGCGCATCTAAAATTTGAAAAAATGCTATTAATTGTTCTATTCCATTGTTAAATTTTTTTTCTATTGTTTTTCTATTCAAATTTTCCATTTTATTTTTTTCTTTATTTATCATAAAAGCTGGTACTGGCTTGACCAACTTTTTACATAAATGGGTTGGAAATTTAGTTTATAAGGATACTTTCAAAACATCTTTGAAAAATGCTTTATTAAGCTTTATATCTCACAAATTTGAAAAAGTTTTTAAAGTGTTAGTAATTTTAAATATCATGGCAAAGAAAAAATTTATGATTTTTGCATTATTTTTATTAATTATTTCTTTAATTTTAATTCCGCAGATTCAGGCAGCTAAAGTTTATGGAAATGTTTATGGTCCTGATTTGGAATTATTAACAAAAGCTATTATTGAAGTTAATTCAATCCCTAAACAAGCTGTTGTAACTTCTGATGGTTATTATGCTTTTAATCTTGATTTAGGAAATTATACAATTGAGGCTTTTTACTCTAGTCAAGGAATTTTACTTTACACTAAAGAAAATATAAATATCACAAAAGATGGAGAATATGTTAAAGATATTATTCTTTTTGAAATGGAAGATATTGAAGATATTGAATTTGATGAATCTGATCTTCAAATAATAGAAGAACTTTTGGATGAGAAAAAGATTAATGTTTGGGTAATTGTTTTTGGTATTATAATTATTCTTGTTATTGTTGGAATATCTATAGCTTATCTTTTTTACAAATACAAAAAGATAAAAAGAAAGTCAAAAAAGAAAATAAGAAAGAAAAAAATTAAGAGGAAAAAAACAAAAGTTGAAAAATTAACTGGGGATGAACTTTTTAATAAAGTTCTTGCTTATATCAAAAAAGAAAGAAGAGCTACACAAAAAGATCTAAGAAAGAAATTTAATGTTAGTGAGGCAAAAATGTCTCTTATTTTAGTTGATCTTGAAAACAAGGGAATTGTTCAAAAAATCAAAAGAGGCAGGGGTAATATTATAATTTATAGGGGCTAAATTAGGGCCCATGGTCTAGTGGTTAGGACACTGCTTTCACATGGCAGAGATCGTCAGTTCGATCCTGACTGGGCCCACCATTTTTATATTTCTCTATTTTTATACTTCCATATTTTTTATAGGTAAATTTATATACTTCTTTTTTCTTTTCAAATTTTCAAAATGAAACCTAGTTTAAAATATAAAAGATTAGAGAAAACATTGGTTGATGTTGATTGCCCTATTTGTAAAGAAAATGCTAATTTTGATTTTGTTGGTAATATGACTAATGGGGAGCCCGGCAAAATAATAAGATTATATCATTGTGAAGGGTGTGGTTCAACACCATCATTAAGAAATATCATAGAATATAATCAAAATTATTATTCTTAAAATAATTCTTAGTTAGAATATTATTTTCTATCTTCTAAATTATTGAAAAATAAGTAATTTTTATGTCTTTACTCAATCTTACTTCCTAATTCAATATCTTTTTCTGGTTGAATTAAGATAACTTTGCTTTTATCTTTATTAACAGCAGCCATAATCATACCTTCACTTTTAATACCTCTAATTGTTGCTTGCTCTAAATTGGCAAATATTACGCATCGCTTGCCTTTCAAATCTTTTGACTTATAATGTTTTTTTAAGCCAGCTACAAGAGTCCTCTTTTCTGTTCCTATATCAACTGTTAATAAATAAAGTTTGTCTGCATTTGGATGGTCTTTAATATCTAAAATTTTCCCAACTCTAAGATCTAATTTCTGCCAGTCTTTAAATGGAATTGTTGTCATATTTTATTTCCTCCCTATGGTTTAATTTTTTTAAACAGAATGGATGATTTTTTAATCTTTTGTACTTTTATTGGCGCATCAATTTGCTCTAAAGATTTGATTTCAAAACCAAGAATTTTTGCTATCTTCTCGCTAGTTTCAGGAATAAATGGCCATAATAAAACGGAAAGGGCTTTTATGCTATCAACAAGTTCATACAAAATTTTCTTGTCTTGAGTTTCCCAAACTTTATTTTTCTGGACATATTCATTACATTTATCAATAAATTCAAAAATTAAAAACAAGGCTTTATCAATTTCATAATTCTCAAATTTTTCTTTAATTTCTTTTATTTTTAATTTTTTAAGCAGTTGATTGTCTGTTTTCTCTATACTATATTTTTCTACCAGCGTAGTTACTCTGCTGATAAGATTTCCTAATTTATCTGCTAATTCATTATTGTTTCTTTTAATTAAAATATCTTCACTATAATCAGAATCTTCAAAGACATTACATTTTAATAAGGAATATCTTAAAGAATCAACAGAATAATTTTTAAGCAATTCTAAAGGATCTATAATATTTCCAAGACTCTTACTTATTTTTGTTCCTTTGAGATTTAAGAAACTGTGAACTAATAATTTTTTTGGAAGTTCATAGCCTGCTGAAAGTAATATTGCCGGCCATATTACTGAATGAAACCAATTAATATCCTTACCAATAACATGTAAATCGGCTGGCCAATTTCCATTAGCTCCAGATATATAATTTATTAGGGCATCAAACCAAACATAAATCTTAAATTTTGGATCAATTGGAGAATTAATTCCCCAATCTAAATTTGTTCTAGAAACACACAAATCTTTCAGCTCTTCTGACTTTAATCTGCTGATAATCTCATTTCTTCTTGATTCTGGAATTATATAATCAGGAATAAATTTTAGAAGCTGTTCTTTATATTTGCTCAACTTAAAAAAATAAGCTTCTTCTTTTAATAATACTACATCACGATTTGGATGTTGTGGACATTTTCCATTAACTAGTTCTCTTTCAGTCTTATATGCTTCACAACCATAACAATAAAGCCCTTCATAAATTCCCTTATAAATATCACCTTTATCATAAACCTTTTTGAAAATTTCTTGAGCTGTTTTGACATGTCTTGCTTCTGTTGTTCTAATAAAATTATTATTACTTATATTCAATTTTTTGTATAATTCAATAAAAAACTGTGAATTTTTATTGACAAATTCCTGTGTTGGAATTCCTGCTTTTTTTGCAGCTTGAGCATTCTTCTGAGCATTCTCATCTGTTCCAGTAAGAAAGAAAACTTTTTTTCCTAAAACTTTGTTCCATCTTGCTATAACATCAGCTAGAACTTTCTCAAATGCGTGGCCAATATGTGGTCTAGCATTTACATAATCTATTGCTGTTGTGATGTAAAATTTATTCTTGTTTTTGTTTGCCATAAAAATAAAAAGAGAGAGATGCTTAAAAAAGTTCTGTTATAAAAAATTTACTTTTTTGGAATAAGCATTTCTCTTTTAGCATATTCACTAGCTTTGCCTAATTTTTCAGATATAGCAATTATGTGTGGATATACTGAAGAAGCTTCTCTTCTGTCAAATCCCAAATCCATCATAACTCTTACATAATCTTCTTCGCCAAGTTTATAACCTTCTACAAGACCATATACAATATATTTGTTTTTCTTTAGTCTTTTCTTTGCTATCATACCTTCAAGAATTTTACCGTAGTTAGGATATTCTTTATTAAAAATATTTATACCTTCTCTTAAGGTTCTTGCTTTTTCTATGTCTTTTTTCTCAATTTTTGCAAAGATTCTTTCACCAGTCCCATCTTTATCTTTTATTAGTTCAACTATCCCTTTAGCTGTCTTTTCTGCTCTTCTTTTACCTTTATCTCCTAAGCTAGAAAAGGGCTTGTATAATACATCCAAAGCTATGAGTCTTCTAACATTTTTTTCGATTTCTGTTCTTTCCACCATTTTAATCTCCTATGAAATTTAATTATTTATTATAGAATCTTATAGTTTAGAAAGCAGATAATCTAATGTGGTTACATTTATTACCACAATCATAAAATATAAAAACTAGAGAATCTTAATTTTATTATGATAATTTCAGTATTAGAAAAATTTGGTCTGACAAAAAATGAATCTAAGATAGTCCTTAGCTTATTAGATCATGGTCCTATGTTGGCTGGAGCTATCTCAAATAAAACAGGAATCCATAGAAGAAATGTTTATGATGCTCTTTCAAGATTAATAGAAAAAGGTGTTGTTAGTTATATTAAAACAAATAATAGGAGATATTTTGAAGCTGTTAATCCATCAAGGTTTTTAGATCTTCTAAATGAAAAAAAAGACGCAATAAATGAAATAATGCCAAAACTTCAGAAAAAGTATAAGGGAATTAAAGAAAAAGAGGAAACAACTTTCTATAAAGGAAAAAATGGTCTAAAGACGGTATTTGAAGACCAAATAAGAGAAAATAAGGAAATCTTGATTATAGGGGCTTCTCCAATAGCAAATAAAATGTTAAAATATTATTTTATGTCTTATAATAGAAAGAGAAAAGAAAAGAACATCAAGATAAAAATTGTAACTAGTAAAGATAATGAACTTAAAGGAATTCCTCTAGCTAAAATAAAATATCTGCCTAAAGAATATAATGTTCCTTCTGCAATAAATATCTATGGAAACAAGACAGCAATAATTCTCTGGTCAGAAGAAGAACCACTCGCTATTCTAATCAGGAATAAAGAAATAACCAAAAGCTATAAAAAATATTTTGATTTGTTCTGGAAAATAGCTAAGGAATAATCTAAACATCAGAAGTATATTCTTCTTTTGGGTTTAAAATTTTTCTTAGATATTTTAGTTCTTTTTCATTGGCACCCCAAATCTTGCATTTACAAAATCCATTATTATCTTTGCTTTTTTAAAAAGAAAATATTTTAAATCTGCAACTCTCTGGAAATTTGATAGTCGCATTACAATTACATTCTAATACTCGTTCATCACTATTTTCATCTAGTAAATTTTTTATTGTTTTTTTTGTTACATCAAAAGTAATAAAGTTTTCATCATTAATTTTATCTTTCTTATCTTTTGCAAAACAATAATCCATTACAAAATTATTAACTGGTTCTGATGACATTCTTTAAATAATATGTTTAAATTTATAAGTATTATTACTCTTTAAAATATATAAAGTGCCAGTAGTCTAGTGGTAGGACGTGACCCTCCCAAATCAGAACCAAGGTTCCGATACCCCTGATTAAAGGAGAATCTTTATAACCTAATTAAATCTAATTTATGGAGAAAGGTCACAACGCGGGTTCGAGTCCCGCCTGGCGCATACTTTCATTTAAAAAAATATTTAAATGCCTTTTGGCTTGTCAAAACAATAAAAAAGAGTAAAAAAACTAAGATGTCAGAAATAAGTTTAGTATATGAGGGCAAGGTTGTTCATGAAGGTATTTTTGATTTTAAAGCCATTTATCAGTTTCTTTATGATTGGTTCACTCAATACCAATATGTTGTCATTGAACAAAAATATAGTGAAAAAATAAAAGTTCAAGGAAAGGATCTTGAAGTTATCTGGCTTTGTTTAAGAAAAATAAGTGATTATTTTAGATTTCAAGTAAAAATATTGGTTCATGTTTTTAGAATGAAAGAGGTAGAGGTTGTTGAGAATGGAATTAAGGTTAAAAAAAATCATGGCGAAATGGAAATTATTTTCAAGAGTTTTCTAGAAAGAGATTATGAGCATAAATGGGAGTCAAATCCAATAACTAAGTTTTTTCGTGGTTTATATGATAAATATATAATCAAAACCAGAATTGAAGCTTATGAAGATCAACTTGCTACAGAAGTTGATGAAATGATAGCGCAAACAAAAGCTTATCTTGCTTTAGAAGGAAAACGTTAATATAATTATAATTTTTCTATTTTTTCTCTTATTTGATTAAGTTCTAGTTCATATTCTGACTTAAATTTTATTTTTTTTGGTTTTTCTGATTTTTTTATTTTTGCTTTATTTTTAATAATTATTTTTTTAACTTTTTCTGGTTTTTTTGGAAATTCTGATGGTTGTGGTAGGCTTTCTTTTATCTTTTCAATTTCATTATTAATTTCTTTTATTGCTGTTATTAGACCAATCATAGAATTTTTCTTTTGTCTTTTCAATTTGGAAAACTTTTTACCTGTTTTTTTAAAATTTGTAGTAAAATCTAAGGCTTCAGAAATAGTTTTTTTTATTAGATTTTTTTCTTCAGATCCAAATTTTGCATAGATTGCCATTATAAATTATATTATGTTTCAAGTTGCGATAAATTTTTTTCTATTGTGGAGAGCTTTTCTTTTATATCTTGAATATCTTGCTCCCATCTATACATTTCATCTTTTTCTTTAATATGAATCGCTTTTATTTTTTTAATAACGTTAGAAATTTGGCCAACCCTTTCTTCAATTTGTTCAATACTTTCAAGAATTTCTCTAAATTTATTTATTTTAATAAAAAGAGTTTTTGGTCTTGCTAGTTTTTTTGATTTTTTAATTATTTTGGCTTTTGGTTTACCCATTCTTTTTACAGGCATTTTTGTCATACTTATTTCTTGCGTTAATTTTCTTGGCAATTTATTTTTTAATTGTACTTTTTTTTGTTTTGCTTTAGGCATTTCAGGAATACCCTGCATTTCAGGAAATTCTGGCAAATCGGGAAGCTCTTCTTTAGGAAGAGATTTAATTGCTTTTTTCATTTCTTCGACTTCAGGATAAGAAAATTCTGGAGCTTCTTCTGTATCTTCAAAATCTTCATCATCTTCTAGATTTTTTTCTTTCACCTTTTTTTTCTTTTTTCTAAATACAGACATGATACAAAAAACTTTTCTAATTATTTAAAGATTGCGGCACATAGTTAATTATTAGAAAAGGACAATAAAATAAGATAAACACAATTTATTTAAATAGTAAAGTAGAGGAAATATAAAGACAAAAGAGGAAAAAATAACAATGGTTCAAGTAAAAATAAAAGATAAAAAACTTTATAATTTACTTAAAGAACTTATTAGATTAATAGCTGGTCGAAATTCTGAAGCCATATTGGATATTTTATTTCAAAAGAAAAATATTAATGAATTTAAAATTGCAAGCAAATTAGGAATTACAATAAATCAAACTAGAAATATAATTTATAAGATTTCTAATTTCAACATATTAAACTCAATAAGAAAAAAAGACAAAAAGAAAGGTTGGTATACTTATTTTTGGACACTTGATAATGTTAAGGCTTTAAATGTTCTTGCTAAATTTAAAATCAAAGAAATACGAACAATGTATGCCTTATTAAAAACTAGAAGATTAAAGAATTTCTATTTGTGTGCTGCTGATAATATTGAAATGACTGAAGAGACAGCTATGCATTATGGTTTTTTATGCCCAGAATGTGGCAAACTTCTTGAGCCTATTTCAAAAGAAAAGAAAATTAGGGAAATGACTATAAGAATAGAAAAAACTAAGAGAGAATTGAGAGTAATAAAAGAAGAACTTGAAAGAATAACGCCAAAACCAAAACTGAAAATTAAGAAAAAGAAGAAAAAACCAAAGAAATACAAGAAAAAGACCAAGAAGAAAAAGAAAGGTAAAAAGACCAAGAAGAAAAAGAAAGGTAAAAAGACCAAGAAGAAAAAGAAAGGTA
>CAZBLY010000001.1:0-10883 GCA_964493265.1 Candidatus Woesearchaeota archaeon | reverse complement strand
AAAAGACCAAGAAAGGACCAAAGAAAAAAGTCAAGAAAAAAAGTAAAAAGAAAAAAAGTAAAAAGAAAAAAAACAAACAGCACAAACCTAAGAAAAAAAAATATAAGAAAAAACAAGTTAAGAAATTAAAAAAGAAGAAAAAATTTCATTTTAAATTTAAATTAAAAAAGAAGAAAATAAAAAAGAAAAAGAAAAGAAAAAAGAAGAAAAGATAAAGATGATAAGAAAAAGAAAATCATCAAAAACAAAAAAAGACAAAGATTATTATTCTTATAGCGTTTATAAAATCAAACAAAAACCTGAACCTAAAAGAAGGCCAAATAATGTAATTAGTGCTACACTTATCTTAATTATTCTTAATGTTCTTATTTTCTTTTTTTTAATGATCTTTGGTTTTTTTGAAAATCAAACAGAATGTGTGGGTTTATGTAAATATATAGCACTTCAGCCAGCTTCAATTTTACAAGGAAATTATTTATGGACAATCATAACAAGTATGTTTATGCATGGTGGAATAATGCACCTTTTTGTTAATATGCTTTCTTTATTTTTTTTAGGATCTTTTCTTGAAAGATTAATAGGTAAAAAGAAATTTATTATATTTTATTTTGTTTCTGGAATTATTGCTTCTCTATTTTTTGCGCTTTTTGCTATTCAACCTTTTAATTTAATTCCTGGCATAGGTATAACTCCAGAAAGTTTTGCCGTAGGTGCGAGCGGAGCTATTTTTGGACTTGGCGGACTTCTTGCTATACTTACTCCTAAAGTTCCTGTTTATCTTATGTTTATTCCAATTCCTATGCCTCTTTGGTTTGGTATTATTTTAATGTTTGGATTAATGTGGTTTGCAACTATAGCAATTCATCTACCTGTTGGAAATGCAGCTCATCTTGGTGGCTTGATTGTTGGTTTAATTTATGGTTTTTATTTAAGAGTGCATTATAGAAAAAAAGTCGCGAAATTAGATAAGTATTTTAGATTTAGAAGATAGTTATAATTATCTGTATTTAATAAGCTCGATTTGTGTTCCATCTCCTAAAGTCTTGTATCCCAATTCTTTATAATTATTTTTCATCGCTTTTGGAGATTCTCTGAACTTAACAGAATCAAAAAATCCTCTTAGAATTTTGATTCCTCTTCCTTCATTTTCTTCTTTTATTTCTCCGCCAACTCCAAAATCAGCAAAAGTGAAAATGACTTTTCTCCCATTATTTTCATAAGAAGCAATCATTACCCCTCCATCTTGTTTTTTATAACCATGTTCAAAACTATTGTTTGTTATTTCTTTTGCAAGTAATTCTATTCTTTCTCTGTTTGTTTTATTTTTTATTGCTTTCAAACCAGTATTTAAAACAGTATAAGTAGCTGCTGAATACATTGGTTCAGCATAATAATTTATCATCCCAGTATTCTTAAGATTAGCTCTTAGTGATTCAATTTCTTTGACAGCTGTAATTCTGTTTTTATCCTTGTAATCCCGTATAATTTTAATATAATAATGTTCATCAGTCTTTATTTCTAAATATCTTTTATATTGTCTTGTAATTTCTTTCAAATGTTTTTTTTCTTCGGTTAAAATCTTAATTAATTCTTTAGGAATCTTCTTTTTTGATAAATCATCTAAAGTATTATAAGAATTTTTTTGAAGATCAAAAGCATCTATGTATTCTAAGGATTTAAGAGATTGAATATTTTTTTGGAAGGGGGATATTAAGAACCATTTTTTTACATTATTTGTTAAACAAATTAGTTGACTAATCCCTCTTGAACTTATGTGGTTAACTTCTTCTAAATCAATAACATAGTTATATTTCTGATCAAAACAAGTTTTTTTAATTGTGTTTTGCATTTCATCATCATCAATAAAAAGGGTTTCCATGGAACCACCAAAAAGAATAGCACAAAAATCTTTAGCACCACCTTTTACTATTCTTGTTTCTAAATTTCCCTTAATAAAACTGGCTTTTGAAATCGGTTTCATTTTCTCTTTTTTATCAGTTAAAATGATTTTTTAAATTTTAGCCTTTTTTTATATCATTTATCACTAACTAATAGTAATATTTATATATAAGCTCTTCTTTAATATTTTATGAGAAAAAATACTTTAGCATCAATTATTGCTGGAATATTATTCACTTTATTTAGTGTAACAAAATTAGATAACCCCATAATATCAAAAAAATATGCTTTATTAGTTGATGGGGATTTTTATAATCCACACACCGCTGGACTTAGCCTAAAAAATATTGCAGAAGCCACTCTTCTGTTATATAAAAATAATTATAATATTTTTACATTATATCCTTCTAAATCTTCTAAAAAAACATTAGATTCTTTAATTAATCATATAGCAAATATTACAAAGAAAAATGATCTTGTATTTTTTTATGCTGTTGGCCACGGTGATACAACAAATAATGGGAAAAGCATCTTACATTTCAAAGATTCTGATATTAAAGCAGGAAGTCTTTATAAATCACTTAAAAAAATTCCAGCACAAAATTTTATTTTAATTTATGATTTTTGTCATTCTGGAGATTTTTCTTTATTAGCTTACAATTTAAAAAGAAATGTGGTTGCTATGTCTAATACTTCAAGAGATAAACCAGGATATGTAAGATTTTTTTCTAGACCTTTGTTTGAAGCTCTTAATAAAGAAAATACAATAAGAAAAGCCTTTGAATTTGCTGAAAAAGAACAAGATAAAAAACTTAAAGAAAAAACATATAAAGAATTTAAACCAATTTATTTTGAGACTGGAAATTCTCCTAAAACCCTATAATTTTTACTCCGACGAGGCCTTTAAAAACCTTTAAAAAGGGCATTTTCTTTGAAATTTAATGGCAAAGGATAAAAAATTAAAAAATCAAAAACTAAAGAAAAAGAAATCTAAAAAATCTAAGAAACCAACAAGCGCCTCTAAAAAAGGAAATCCAAAGATACAGAATATTGTAGCAACAACCAGTCTTTTTACAAAAGTCCCTCTTGTTAAGCTTGTAAGAAGCCAGTCAAATACAGAATATAATCCTGAGCAGTTTCCTGGTCTTGTTCTAAGAATAAAGAAACCAAAATCTGCTGTTTTAGTATTTAGTTCTGGAAATCTTGTTTGTACAGGAACTAAAAGTGTTAAGCAAGTTGGCGAGGTAATTAAACAAGTTATAAAACAACTTAGAAAGATAGGTGTTCATGTCAAGGAAAAACCAAAAATAACTGTACAAAATATTGTTGCAAGTGGTTCTATAAATGTTGTTATGAATCTTAATGAACTTGCATTAAAACTGGAAAATACAGAATATGAACCAGAACAATTTCCTGGTTTGGTCTATAAACTTGATGAGCCTAATGCTACTTTTCTTTTATTTAGTAATGGTAAGCTAGTATGTACTGGAACAAAAAATAAAAAGCAATTAGATGAAGCAATGAAAAAACTGATTAAAAATACTAAAAATATTATTACAAGAAGAAAGCATTAAAGCACTAAAATCTTTAAAACCGAATAATCAAAATATTTTATAACTTTTATCTTATTTAGATTGGATTTTGCACTAAATTATAGTAATATTTATATCAGAATACAATAAAATATAAATAGCAAGAGAGTTAGTTATTAGTCGAGGTTAAAATTGGGGAAAAAGAATGCCTGAAGATTTACTTATTGAAGCAAAGGAATTTTTTGAATATTACAAACAAGAAGTGGGTAAATATGCAAAAAAAAGTAAGAAAGCTATCGAGGTTTCTTTTGAAGATATAGCCTCTTTTTCACATGTATTAGCTAATCAAATTCTACTTAAACCCGAAGAAGTTCTTTCTATTCTTGAGATAGCTCTTGATGAAATTGGACTTATTAAAAAGGCAAAAGTTAGATTAAAAAACCTGCCTAAATCTCAAAGTCTTAAAATTAGAGAAATTAGAGCAAAACATCTTAATCAATTAATTTTTGTTGAAGGTCTAATTAGACAGGCTTCTGATGTTAGACCGCAGATAGTTAATGCTAAATTTGAGTGTCCATCTTGCGGAACTGTTATATCTGTTCTTCAAATAGACAAACGTTTTAGTGAACCAACAAGATGTTCTTGCGGTCGTCGAACAGGTTTTAGGCTTATAAGTAAGGAAATGGTTGATGCTCAAAGGGTCGTAATAGAAGAAACTCCAGAAAGTCTTTCAGGAGGAGAACAACCAAGGCGTCTTAGTGTTTTTTTAAAAGAAGATCTTGTTGAGCCAAGAATGGAGGAAAAAACAACTCCAGGAAGTAAGGTTAAAATTATTGGTATTTTAAAAGAAGTTCCTATTCCATTAAGGAGCGGAGGAGTAAGCACAAGATTTGATTTGGCTCTTGAAGCAAATAATGTTATTTCACTTGAGGAGACCTTTCAGGAGCTTGAAATCTCTGAAGAAGAAGAAAGACAAATTAAAGAATTAGCAACCGATCCTGAAATTTATAATAAGCTGGCTGGGAGTATTGCTCCAAGCATTTTTGGTTATGATGATATAAAGCTTGCTATAGCCTTACAATTACTTGGAGGGGTAAAAAAAGAAAGAAGTGATGGAACCCATTCAAGAGGAGATATTCATATTCTTCTTGTTGGAGATCCTGGAGTGGCTAAATCTGTTATGTTGACTTTTGTTTCTAATATTGCTCCTAAAGGAAGATATATTGTTGGAAAAGCAGCAACAGGAGCAGGAATCACAGCAACAGTAGTAAGAGATGAATTTCTTAGAGGTTGGGCTTTAGAAGCTGGAGCCATGGTTCTTGCTAATAAAGGAATTGCTTGTCTTGATGAAATGGAAAAAATGACAGAACAAGATAGAAGTGCAATGCATGAAGCAATGGAGCAACAAACAGTAACAATAAGTAAGGCAAATGTTCAAGCAACCTTGAGAGCTGAAACTTCTGTTCTTGGCGCAGCAAATCCAAAATTTGGACGTTTCAACCCTTATGAACCTATAGCCCAACAAATTAGCATGGTTCCAACTTTAATAAACAGATTTGATTTAATTTTTATGATGAAAGATATTCCTGAAAGAATGAAAGATGAAGCTATAGCAACTCATGTTCTTTTGGAACATAGAAAAGAAGGAAAAAAACCACCAGTAGATCCCGCATTATTTAAAAAATATGTTGCTTATGCCAAACAAAAAGTTTTTCCAAAGCTGTCAGAAAAAGCTGTAGAAGAAATTAAAAAATTTTATGTTGATTTAAGAAATTCCCCTGCTGTAACTGAAGAGATGGTTAGACCAATTCCTATTTCAGCTAGACAATTAGAAGCATTAATCAGACTTAGCGAGGCAAGTGCAAGAGCCAGGCTAAGTAAAAAGATAACAAAAGAAGACGCAAAAAGAGCAATTCAACTTATGCACCTTTATCTTCTCCAAGTTGGTTTAGACAAAGAAACAGGGTCTATTGACATAGATAGAATAGTAACAGGAATTCCAGCAAGTCAAAGAGGAAAAATTGTTCTTGTTAGAGAAGCCATAATAAAACTTGAATCAAGAACAGGAAAATTAATTCCACTTACTGAATTAAAAATAGAATTAACTGATAAAATTTCAGAAATAGAATTAGATGATATTATTGATAAACTTAAAAGAAGCGGAGATATTTTTGAACCAAAAAAAGGTTTCATCCAAAGAATTTAAAAATAAAAGAACCAAAATAAAATAATAACTAACAAATAAGAAAATAAGAAAAAACAATAAGAAAAATGGCGGGTGAAATTAAAAGATTTACAGCATATAAAGTTTCTATAGGTTTAATTGGAAAAGGTCATGCGCGATTAGAAAAAGATAAAGATGACCCAACAAAAGAAAGATTTCGTTATCTAACACTTAAGGATAAAGAAATTAATCGAATAAATCTTATTGCAAACATAATAGATAGATTTCAATCAGATCAAAAAAACTATGTTACTCTTACTTTAGATGATGGAACAGGCCAAATTAGAATCAAGGCTTTTTCAGATCATATAAAATTAATAGAAAATATCCAGTTAGGCGAGACTATTCTTGTCATAGGAACATTAAGATATTTTGCAAACGAATTATACATACTTCCAGAAATAGTTAAACCACTTGATACAAGATGGCTCTTAGTTAGAAAATTAGAATTAGAAAAAGAATATGGTGAGCTTTATACGAATTTAGAGCAAAAACCAGAGCAAAAAATACAACAACAACCACAAACACAACCAACACAATCAGAGCAAAAAATACAACAACAACCACAATCTCAGCAATCAACATCGCCAGAATCAAAACCAGAACTAAAACCAATAAATAAAAAACCCGTTATTGAAAAACCAAAAATAGAAGAAGAAAAAATTGGGGATGCAAATAAAAAAAAGACATTAAGAGAGCAAATGGTTGAAAATATAAAACAAGCAGAATCAGAAGAAGGAATAGATATAGATAAGATAATTATGCATTTCAATACTTATGCTGTTGAAGAAATCAATAATTTAATAACTTCTTTGCTTGAAGAAGGAACAATATACGAGCCAAAACCAGGAAGATTAAGAATTCTTTAATCTTTAATCAAAAAAGATTGTTTTAATTAAATAACCAAAAACAGCATAATTACTATACAAAGCAATTCTAAAACCAATTGTTGCATAAAGAGCACTTCTTTCATTATATCTAATTTCTTTGTCAGTTTTATCTTTATCATTAGAAATATAAGGATCATAAGAAAACCAAATATGATTCAATTTTTCAGTAAAAGGAAAAAAACTTAGAATCTTATCTGCCAGAGTTGGTGGTCTTAATGTTTTCATTTTCCTTAGCCTAATTTTTAAAACAGCGCTTTTTTATATTATTTTCGATAGCTTTTTAAATTTCATAATTTAGATTAAATACATAGAAATAGGAAAATGGCTAAGAAAATATTGTTGTTGATATTAATAACTTTAATGCTAATTTTTTCTATTTCATTTATTTCTGTTTCTGCTCAACAAACAAAAGATACTTGTGCAATCTATTTTACAGGGGTTGGATGTCCTCATTGTGCAAATGTAGATCCTGTTGTTTTTATTGATACATTAAATAATTATTCAAATCTTATTATAATTGAATATGAAATTTATCAAGATTCAGAAAATGCCCCTCTTTTGATTGATTATAATGAAAAATATTCAACAGGTTTGGGAATTCCATTAATAATTTTTGAGCAAGGTTATGAAATAGGAGACAGACCAATTTTAGAAAATATTAATCTTATAATTGAATATGGTCCAAGTAAATGTATCTTGCTAGATGGTTCTAAAACTTTTGAAAATCTTATTATAAATGAATTACAAGGAAAACCAAAAATATGGACAAAAGATAGAATCTTAATTAAAGATTCGGATAGCACTAATAAAAATATTAAAAATTTAATGACAACAGAAAATTTTTTAGAAGTTCTTGAAGGTTCTGATTATTCTATTGTTATACCTCAAAAAATTGCTATTTCTGGACAAAATATTGAATTTGAAAATGCAATACAAGTTGATGGTTGGATTTTTCAATGGAATGGTCCTTCAATAGAATCAAAATGTCCTTCTTGTCCACAACCAGAAGAATGGTCTACATGCATTAATAGCCAAAAAACAAGAACAAATTATAAATGTTCAGCAGAAACAGAATATGAATGTGTTTCTTATACTGAAACAGATACATGTGATGGTCAGCAACAAAAATTGACAATAGCCAAGTTAATCTCATTAGCTGCAGTAGATGCTATTAACCCTTGCGCTTTAGCTGTATTGACTTTAATGTTAATAGCAATTCTAACATACAACCCTAAAAATAAAAAGAACATTCTTCTTGCTGGTCTGGCATTTGCTAGCTCTGTTTTTATTATGTATTTAATTTATGGTTTAATTATTATCAAATTTTTCCAGGTTATTCAGTTTCTTACTATTACTAAAATTTGGCTTTATAAAATACTTGGGTTTGCTGCAATGATTTTTGGAATTCTTAATATTAAAGATTTTGTTAAATACAGGCCTGGAGGAGCATGTACAGAAATGCCTATGAAGATGAGACCGAAAGTTCAACAAATAATTTCAAAAATCACCAGTCCAAGAGGAGCATTTGGAGTTGGAATTTTTGTTACTATTTTCCTTTTGCCATGCACAATAGGACCATATGTTATTGCTGGAGGAATCCTTTCAGCTTTTGAGTTAGTCAAAACAATTCCACCACTCTTACTTTATAATTTAATTTTTATTCTTCCAATGTTAATAATAACTTTTGTTGTTTATACTGGATTTGCCAAAGTTGAAGATGTTGGTGGATGGAAAGATAAAAACATAAAAATGCTCCATCTTATAGCAGGAATCATTATGTTTGCTCTTGGTTTAGCCATGGTTGTTGGTTGGGTCTAAACATAAAAAACCTTTTAAACATCTTTTTCTTTATTATAACGATAAAAGAGATAAAATGAATAGGAAATTTTTGTTAATGTTTGTAATTTTAATATTTGTATGCTTTTTTATTCTAAATTCTGTAAAAGCAGATTGCATCGGAGCAACAACAAACTTCACTTGTGGAGATACTGTTACAGAATCTTGCACATTAAATCAGTCAGAATCTTGTAATGGAAATGGATTCAATATTACAACAGCAAGCGTAATCCTTAACTGCAGTAATTATAATATTACAGGGAATGGAACAGAAAAAAACTATTATGGAATTATTACAAAAGATGTTGATAATGTAACAGTAAAAAATTGTCAAATCAAAAACTTTACATGGGGAATTCATTTTGATACAAGTAATTCTAGCACTGCTTTTAATAATACAGTTAATATAACAAATAAAACAGGAATAAGTTCTGAAGATTCTTATAATGTTAATATCTCAAAAAATTATGTTGAGAAAGCACGTGCAGGAACGGCTTATGATCCAACCCTTAATAATTTTTGTAATGTTAGTAAAACTAGTGGAGATGAATCTGGAATCTTATTAATTAGGGGAAATGGCACAATTGAAAATAATACCTTTATTGGTAATGAATTTGGCAGCGGAGCATTTTATCATGATGGTACAGAAACAGGAATAACTGTATGTTATTCAAATAATAGCTTAGTTCAAAGTAATAACATTTATTATTCAGATACATATGGATTTTTATTTGTAAATTCATCAAATAATAATATATTCTATAATTATAATGATGGGAATATTCTTACAAATGATGGAATTAAAGTAAGTAATAGCCATTATAATAATTTGAGTTTTAATATTTTTTATAATAATGGAGAATGGGGAATTTTTACTGTTACAAATAGTAGAAATAATTATATTTTTAATAATACTTGTAGCTTTAATAAAGCTGTTGGAATAAGGATAGGTTCTGATAATAATGATATAATAAAAAATGTAGCAAATAATAATACATTTAATTATGGAATTTATATTTATCCTGGTTCAGATAATAATATAATGAATAACATAGCAAATAATAATGGAAAATTTGGAATTTATCTTCGTTTTGGTACAGATAATAATGTTACAAATAATACTTTTAAGAATAATGGCGAGTATGATTTTTATATTGATAGTTGTGGTTATGCTGATAATGTAGAAAACAACATAGGTTCAGGAAATAGACCAATAGTTTATTATGATACTGCAGTAACTCTTCAAAATGATAGCAATATATCGGAATTAATATTATGTAATGCGGATAACTCAAATATAGATAATATAACTGTGAAAGGAATGGAAAATCCACAAAATAATGGTATTATATTATTAAATACCGATAATTCTAATTTTACAAATATTAATTCATCATTAAATGAAAACGGAATCTATCTTACATCAAGTTCAAACAACAAAATAGCTAATAGTTTGTTTAATTATAATAATTTAGATGGTGTTGGGGATGTAAATTATGGAATTTATCTTTATTCTTCTTCAAATAATAATTTAACTAATAACACAGCAAATTATAATAAACAATATGGCATATATCTTTATGAAAGTTCAAATAATAACAATATAACAAATAGCGCAATCAATAATAATAATAATACTGGAATTTATCTAGGAGAAGCTTCAGATAATAATAGAATAGAAAATAATAATTTATACAATGATTGTTATTATGGTATTTATATATCTCACGGATATTATAATAATATAATAAATAATTCAATAAATAATTCAATCTGGTATGGTTTAAAATTAAACCAAAATGTCACTGTAATAAATAATACCATAACTAATACTGCTTATGGTATTAGTCTTAATTCATATAATAATCTAATAAATAACATTCTACAAAATAATAATTATAGTATATATTTGCCAACAAACTCAAAAAATAATCTATTTCAAGATTCAATTATAACAAATTCAATAATTACAGATTATTATTCTGTTAATCCAAATTCTGAAAATATTTTTTTAAATGTCTCGTTTAATAAAAGCAAGACTCAAATTACTGGCGGTTTACTTTATGTCAAAAGGTATGCTGACGTTTATGTTAATGATAGTAAAGGAAATGCTGTTCCAAATGCGGATGTAACTATTTATGCTAATCGTGCTGGTTGTGAGGGAACTGCAACATCCTGTTCTTCTTTTAGTAATGAAACAGCTTGTGGTAATCAAACTGGTTGTTCTTGGAATATAAAAGAATGTATAGGAACTGCAACATCCTGTTCTTCTTTTAGTAATGAAACAGCTTGTGGTAATCAAACTGGTTGTTATTGGTCATTAAATCCATTAATGTTTAATATTACAACTAATAATTCGGGCTATATTCAACGACAGAACCTTACAGAATATTTTGAAAATTCTACAACTAAATACTATTATACAAATTATTCAATTAATGCAACAGTAAATCCAATCAGTCAAACAGAATTAGTTAATTTAACAACAAATAAAATAACAGA